>NZ_QKVN01000006.1:0-116142 GCF_003231195.1 Acinetobacter sp. WCHAc060042 | reverse complement strand
GTTCAACCATCCTTTTTCAATTCAATCGCTTATTTCACACCACGTGCACTTAAATAATCTTTAATCACCGTATTAAATTCTTCAGCTTTTTCCACCTGTGACCAATGTCCACACTGACTGAAAATGTGGGCATCCGCAAATGGAACCGTATTTAAAATATCCCATGTACGAGATACAGGAATCACCACATCCTGGACACCATGAATCAGCAATACAGGCACTTGGATGTCCTTCATTTTTTCAAAATCGAGTGGGAACTCAAAACGATCACGGTCACGTGCGCCTACCACATCCATTAAACGGTCTGAGGCATAGTCATTCTTGGCTGCTTCATAACGAACTTTGACCAACTCATCGGTAATTAAGCGCTTATCCACCACAAACATCGACAAAGTATTTTTGATGCCTTCTTCGGTCAAAACAGGATTAGCATGGGCTTTCAGCGCAGCAGTTTGTTTGGCTCCGCCTGTCCCCATCGACACAATACCCAAGACACGTTCTGGATAATCGAGCACCATTTGAAAAGCTAACCACCCACCCAGTGAATTGCCCACCAACCAAGTTTTTTCAATGCCTAAAGCATCCAGTGTACGCACCGCATGATCGACCCATGCGCGAATGCCATAAACCGTACCATCAGCCACCACTGTTTGACCATAGCCAATTGAGTCAATAGCAATACAACGGGCTTGCTCCGCAATCTGTGGTAAATTTAACCACCAGTTCGCTGCTGCCGAAACACCTGTTCCAGAGCCGTGTAAAAATAAAATTGGTGTACCCTCACCCACTTCATGATAATGGGTTAACTCACCTTCCGCTGTTTCAATCCATTTATCTTCCAAGCCAAAGAATGGGTCGGTGGTGTAATTGGGGATTTGGACCGTGCTCATACTTACTCCTCGTACAGCCTAAGACCCGTCTGATGTTCTGTGTTCAGGACAGGTCAATTCATTCATTTCGACAGTTTTACTGTTCCATCTTACCTGTTCAAAACGACTCCACTGATACTTGTTTTCGATCAGACACTACAAAAAAACGATTATTTAAATAAATGTTTTAAAACAATATTTTTATTAAAATCAGAAAATCTGTTTATGATTTGAAGGTGATTCAACAAAGGGCGACTTGTGCCCAAATCGCCCGCTTTCAGTTCAATACTTAAAATTTATAGCTATAGGTCGTAGCAACACGATATTCTTTTAAATCGCTTTTCCAATCATAGTCTGTGTCAATATACATGGCTTGAATCCCTAGACCTTTGAATTTGCCTTCAGGTACGGTGTAATTCACAATCAGATTCAATTCTTGTTCGTCCTGATCGGTTTTACCGCCTGCTGTCGCATCAAAACCAGCAAAATAAATTGCATTGGCATTCAAACCTTTTAACCCCAATTCAGCAAAGTCATAGCCATAAGAGATATTCCATGATTTCTCTTTGGCATTGGTAAAGGTTGCCACGGACCAATTCACCAGATATGGCTGTGGTACCCATCCTGCCAAGGTTGGGAAGCTGTTATCGCCAAACATTTGTTGATAGCCCAAACCTACACTGTGTGACCCATGACTGAATTTAGCGCCCATCGACAAGGCTTGGTTGTCAATTTCGCTATACAACTTATCACCTGACTCAGAATTATCAAAATAACGAACATGGCTGGTCAGCTTCGTATTCGTCCCCAGCGTGGTGTTATAATTGATTCCTGCATAATGCTGTTGATAAATGTCTTTGACATCGGCATACCAATAGCTTGCTCCAAACTCTGGATTAAACTGATGATCAATCCCCGCGATGTACATGCCATCCGCTGTTTTAGCGGTATTTGGATTATTGTTCGGAAATAAACTTAAGTCCTGAAACTGATTGTCATAACGTGCATTAATCCCATCAATATACGCCAAACTCAGTTTGGTATCTTTCAGCTCTTTAGACTCCAACCATGCCCCGCGATAGGTGGTCAGCAGCTGACGTGATGGATCAAATACTAAAACTGGGGAAACAGGTAGCAGCTCACCGACTTTTAATTCCGTTTGCGATACTTTGGCTTTTAAAGTGGCACCGACTTTGCCAAAATCACGGGCTTGTTCCTGTCCATTATGTGGAAGTACCCAATCGGCATTTTTATCACGCCCATTTAAACGAAAAGCATGTTGTACCAAAACATCCGCACCGACTTGCAATGCACCAATTTGAGCATAACCAGATTTGGCATCTAAGCTGATGGCCTGCGACCAACTGCCCCAATTATTTTGTGGCAGGGTTTCATACTGGCGGTCTAAATAAAAATTTCTGAATTTTAACTGGACTTGACTATCGTCGATAAAGTCTGCATTCGTTGCAGTTGTACCTAATGCCGCAGCTGCGACACAGATGGCTGTCCATAAAGTTTGACGACGCATGAGATATATTCCAATAATCACATTAAGCTATAACGTCATCATGCGGAACTCATTGAACAGAAAAAATCCGACCACAGTCTTAAGAAAATGCCACATCACCGACTATAAATACCAAGCTGGACACCGCTCTTTTTTCATTTAGATAAAATTACAATAACTCACTTTTAACCTAATTTCGCAAGTTATGATGAAAGATGGAGCCTCTCCAACCTTTCTCGCTTTAAACTACTTTCTTTTCTAAATAGTTTGAATAATTAAGTGTTTTTTTGTTTAAGTTTTTCGAGTCAGTTTTTTTATTTCAGCGTAACGTTATAAGAAAAAGCGCTCATATCACAGAAATTTTCTATATGTGCATGATGAAGTTGAATAGCTTTAAAGCTGGATGGGTGTGCAACTAGAAATGAGAAAAGTCTAACTTTTTAAATGAGATATAAAATAAAAAATCACTTTGTAATAATAACTATATTTTAAACACTGCCTTCTTCTTTTAAAGCTAGTCACTACGGAGTCTTACCGCTTTAAATCCATTTTTCGGAGCTCATCTCGTTCTTTTGTTATGCCAAAAGAACCAAGAACATTTGTCATCAGCAAAACCTGTTCACCAGATACATTTAAATACTGCTATTGCAAAAACAGTCTATTTCAAATATCACGCAGGTTGCTGATGACATTCCCCCGAATAATTTCTAAATTCCAAAAAACAAAAAGCGTCCCAAAGGACGCCTTTCAAATACATATTGATCAGATTAAACCAAAGCAGTCTTCGCTTTCGACATGGTCAAAGCCAAATCTTCAATCATGTCTTCCTGACCACCGACCGTACCACGACGGCCTAATTCCAATAAAATCTCACGCGCTGACACACCATATTTGGCTTCTGCACGCTTTGCAAAGAGTAAGAACGATGAATACACCCCTGCATAACCCAAAGTCGCCGCATCACGGTCCGCTCGAATTGGGTTCAACATCATTGGAATCACCAAATCCTCTGCCACATCCTGTACTTTAAACAGATCCACGCCCGTTTCTAGTCCCATACGGTTTGCCACCGCAATGAACAATTCTAATGGAGTATTACCTGCACCAGCACCTAAACCCGCAGACGCCAAGTCGACACGAATTGCACCTGCATCAACCGCAGCTACAGTATTTGCCACCCCCATACCCAAGTTATGATGCCCGTGGAAACCCAGTTCAATACTGCTGTCCAATTCTTGACGCAGTAAACCGACACGGTCTGTGACATCTTGTGGCAGCATATAACCTGCTGAATCAGTCACATAAATACAGTTCGCGCCATAAGACACCATCTTTTTCGCTTCTTCAAGCAATTGAACAGGCGATGCCATGTGTGCCAACATCAAGAAACCCACAGTATCCATCCCCAACTGACGTGCCGCAGTAATATGCTGTTCTGAACAATCGGCTTCGGTACAGTGGGTTGCTACACGAATAGTAGAAACACCAATTTCATGCGCCATTTTTAAGTGATCGACCGTACCAATGCCGGGTAACAGCAAGGCTGACACTTTGGCATTTTTCATACGCGGAACAACAGCAGATAAGTATTCTTCATCCGTTGTCGCAGCGAAACCATAGTTCACGGATGAACCACCTAAGCCATCACCATGCGTCACTTCAATCAGCGGTACACCTGCATCATCCAATGCAGTGGAAATTGCAATCATTTGCTCAACAGTGGTTTGATGGCGCTGTGGATGCATACCATCACGCAAAGTCATATCATGCACAATAATCTTAGACATGGGTTGCTCCTTATACTTCAGCCATAGCCAATAAACGTTCCGCAAACATTTCCGCAGTGCGCGCAGCTGCCGCAGTCATAATGTCCAAATTCCCTGCGTACTTCGGCAAGAAATCACCCAAGCCTTCTACTTCAAGGAATATCGACACGCGGTTGCCATCAAATACTGGGCCATTCACCAGTTTATAACCAGGTACATATTTTTGTACTTCGGTAATCATGGCTTGAACAGATGCCGTAATGGCCACTTGATCAGGTTCACCTTCAACTAAACAATGCACCGTATCGCGCATCATGAGTGGTGGCTCGGCTGGGTTGATA
This sequence comes from Acinetobacter sp. WCHAc060042, assembly GCF_003231195.1. Classification (NCBI taxonomy): domain Bacteria; kingdom Pseudomonadati; phylum Pseudomonadota; class Gammaproteobacteria; order Moraxellales; family Moraxellaceae; genus Acinetobacter; species Acinetobacter sp. WCHAc060042. Next base: position 111,659 of record NZ_QKVN01000006.1, on the reverse strand, counting down.
ATGATGATGGCTTTACCTTGTTTTGCACCGCCGACTTTCTCAATCGCGCCAGCCGTGGTACGGGTAAATTCATCAATGTTTTTACGTGTACCCGGGCCAACCGACTTGGTCGAAACGGTCGCAATAATTTCCCCATAACTCACCGCTTGTACGCGAGAAATGGCAGCCACCATAGGAATGGTCGCTTGTCCACCACAGGTCACCATGTTCACATTCGGCAACTCACCTGCATCCAAGAGTTCTTGAAGGTTGACAGGTGGCACACAAAACGGGCCAATCGCAGCAGGTGTCAGGTCAATCATCTGCACACCTAATTCGTTCAACTTACGGCTATTTTCCGCATGCACATAAGCCGAGGTCGCATCAAAGGCAATTTGAATTTCATCCGCAACTACATGTGGCAGTAATCCGTCTACACCTTCTGCTGTGGTTTTTAGACCCATATTCGCTGCGCGGGTTAAACCTTCTGAACTTGGGTCAATCCCGACCATCCATACTGGCTCAAGGAATTCGCTACGCTGCAACTTATACAATAAATCTGTTCCGATATTTCCCGGACCGATTAATGCACATTTAATCTTTTTCATGCATCTACTCTCTCAAAAATCCAATTTATTCCGCAGCAAACGCAGCGACTACTGAACCAAAGCCTTCAATTTCAACTTTAAATTCATCCCCTGCTTGGGCAATCACCATTGGCCCCAAAGCACCCGTTAAAATAATGTCACCAGCCAGCAATGGACGACCACGACGTACCATCTCATCGGCAAGCCAAACCGCAGCATTTAAAGGATTGGCTAAACAGGCTTTACCAATGCCTTGCGAAACTACCTCATCGCCACGGGTCATGGTCATTTTGCAGTTGACTAAGTCAAGCTGATCCAATTTCACGGGGCGTGAACCCAAAACAAATGCCGCAGAAGACGCATTGTCTGCCACGGTATCAATCAATGAAATTTTCCAGTTCTCAATGCGACTATCCACCACTTCAATTGCAGGCAAGGCATAGGCTGTGGCACTAATAATGTCTGCATAGCTATGTTTTTCTTGAGTTAAGTCTTTGTTAATCACTAACGCGATTTCTGCTTCTACTTTAGGCTGAATCAATAAACTTGCAGGAATGGCTTCACCATCGCCATAAGCCATATCGGCAAACAGCATGCCGAAATCGGGCTGATCAACCCCTAGTTGCGCCTGCACTACTTTAGAGGTCAAACCAATTTTACGTCCTACCAAGCGGCGCCCTTCTTGTAAGGCACGTTGGGTATTCACTTCCTGAACCGCATACGCAATATCGACATCTGCCTGTTCCGCACCTAATTGCGGACGTATAGGTGCAATCGCAGTTTTTGATAATTCGGCATTGCGTAAAGCCTGCGCAACAGATTCAACAACAGCAGAATTCGACATCTAACTTTCCTTAAACTGCAAAATAGAGACAAAATACTGTTTTATCGAGCAAGGGAAAGACAGAGATGTTCAAAATGAAGCGAGCATATACTTGAAGAAGAACCTGATGGCTTATCCCTAAGACCACTCAAAACGAGTATGTTTTAGACCACTCAAGCATCGGAAAATTGCGGGTTTTACGCCAATACTTATTTTATTTTTTACAATAGTTAGAACCTATAAATCTTTTCTATTTTAGCCATCAAAATAAACAGCATAGAAAAATCAAAACGAAAAACGACAAAATCACCCATAATTTCGCTATGTATATTTCAATCAAATTTTTTCATCTACGACTAAAAAACGATACGTGAGAAACCTATTTGAAGAAATCTATAACTAAAAAAACCTCTTATCAAAGAGGTTTTTCTAGTTAAATGATTTTATGCTGCAAATAAAGCAGGATGGTTCTTGAAACTTTCACGTTGTTGAATAGCCAATACATAGCGCTCAATTGCTGGATGTGGCTTTAATAAATTCATTTTTAATTGCCACATGATCATTGCTCCTAAACTGATATCGGCTGCTGTAAACTGCGAACCGCATAGATACGGGCTGGCTTGCTCCAAGCCTTGAATCAACGCTTGATACGTATCCTGATAATCGCCATACCCCATAAACATCTTCTGTTCTGGCGAAACTAGTACTTTTAAATGTTGATTGTCGGAGGCTGCTGCAAACGGGCCTGCACCAAAAAACAACCAACGATAATATAAACCTCTTTTCGGATCATCCAGTGCGGGAGCCAAACCTTTTTCAGAAAATTGATCTGCTAGATATGCACAAATGGCATCCAACTCGTAAATCACCACATCACCATCCACCAAAACAGGCACTTTACCAAAAGGGTTGAGTTTTAAAAATTCGGCTGATTTCATTTCTGCGCCATAGGCAACTTCTATACGCTCGACCTCAATCCCCAAATCAAGAATAAGCCAGTCCACCACAACGCCACGAGATTGCGTATTGGTATATAAAGTTAAAGCCATTGTTCTATCCTCTGTGTTTATTGTTTTTTTAGAATAGAACTGAGTTGTGTCAGTTTTTGTCAGCAGTGTTTGCCGATTGTCCTGAATTTGAAAATTCTTTTTGACACCATTGTTCAAATAAATGGCGTTTAAATTGGGGATAAATTTGCTCTGTGAATATGAGTGTTTGAATCCGATCTAAACGAAAGTTTCTAAAGTCTTCTCGCAATTCACACCATGCAGCCAACAACATTTTGTCGTTAAAATACCCCAATGCAAAAGGCCATAATTGCCTATGCGAAATCTGTTTATGCTCATCAACATAATCAATCTGAATTTTAGTCTGTAAGCGAATTGCAACACGAACTTGTTCCACAATGGTTTGATCAACCTCAATCCATGAATGAATTGATTTTAGATAAGTATCATTTAAAAATTCTTGTTTTCTTTGTGGCAATACTGCTTTTAATTTACTTAATACTGAATGTGAAGCCTGCTGTAATGCATGATCAGGGATGGATTTAGCCCATTGTAATGCCAGATACATCGCTTCAATTTCTGACTCATCTAAACTCATTGGCGGCAGGAGAAAGTTTTCTTTCAATTGAAATCCTAAACCTGCACTTCCCTCAATATTGACCCCTTGATCACGTAAACTTTCGATATCCCGATACACACTTCGCACACTGATTTGCAAGTGCTCAGCCAAACATTGGGCTGTAACAGGATAACGCTGTTCCCGCAGATGCTGTAACAAATGAAGTAATCGAATAGAACGACTCATAGCGTATTTCTTGTTCTTCAAAATTAAGTTTAGGCATATATCCTTATACGCCTTGAAAAATGATCAACTTTGCTTACGCCACATCGAAAGCCTTCAACTGCTGTCTTAAAAAATGATCCAAACTGGCTACATCATCTACAATCGTCAAAGGCTGATATTGTCTTAAGGTTTCAGGTGTATGCACACCATAGCTCACCCCAATTCTCGGCATAGCAATATTACGTGCCATCTCCAAGTCATAACTGGTATCACCGACCATAATCGCGCGTTCAGCGGACACACCCGTTTCAGTTAAGATTTCTTCTAACATCAAAGGATGTGGTTTGGACTTGGTTTCACTGGCAGCACGGGTTGCCACAAATAACGATTGACTCTGAGTCTGTGCCAACACTCGGTCTAAGCCTTTACGGCTTTTACCCGTTGCCACCGCCAACAATAACCCCGCTTCACGTAAGCCATTCAGCATGTCTGCAACACCATCAAACCAGACATCAGTTTTTGAGTTCGCTACATAATGTTCTGCATAGCATTGCAAAATTTCAGTATGTAACTCAGGCACTTGAGGGAATAAACGCTGTGCAACCTCTGGCAAGCCTAAACCGATAATGCTTTTGGCATCTTCACGGGTGAGCGGTTGTGAAAATTGCTGTGCTGCAAATTGTAAACTCGCCACAATCTGCCCCACTGAATCAAATAATGTGCCATCCCAATCAAAGATAATCAGTTCTACAGGTTTATTCATGCTGGGGTTCCAATATTTACTTTTATGAAAACAATTTACACGATGCATTTGCTAACGATGGCAACAGAAGTGTCGCCGTTGAGCTGATTTGCACTTCGCTTTAAAGCAGTGCTTAAAGCGCGTTTAGGACGTTCAATCAGCTCAACAAAAGACTGTTGCTACTTTTCATCTTTTGAAAATTAAAGATGACCAATACAACATCATTTTAAATTAATCACAACCAACAAAAGTCATGTCTTTACCAACGCTCCTACAATGAAGTGGAAAAGGCTTAATCCTTCTTCTGTGCTCTTAACTGCGCCACAATACTCTGCATATCTTCAGGCAACGGCGCTTCAATCGTCTCATAACCTGGGATGTCTAAACGCATCGCATGTAAACATAAACGACGTGGTTTCGGTCCCTTGTATTCTGTTTCATGACCATATTTATCATCCCCAACCAATGGATGACCGATACTTAAACCATGCACACGAATTTGATGGGTACGCCCTGAAAGTGGCGAGGCATAGACTAAGGTTGCATGCATAAAGCGCTCAGCCACATTCCACTGCGTCTTAGACTCTTTACCTTCACTCGATACACGTACACGACGCTCGCCATTGGACAACTCATAGCGGTGCAAAGGCGCATCAATTAACTGCTTGTCTAAACTCACCACACCTTTGACGACAGCGGCGTAAGTTTTCTTAATTTTGTGTTCACGTAGCATGTCCTGTAAGCTTTTTAATACACTACGCTTTTTAGAAATCATCACCAAACCTGAGGTATCACGGTCAATACGATGAATCAGTTCTAAATATTTTTTACCTGTTGCCGCACGTAAGCCTTCAATCAGACCATAGGCCACACCACTGCCGCCATGTACAGCAATTCCAGATGGCTTATTCACAACCATCAAGCCTTCATCTTCATACACCACACGGCTCAGCAAACTCTGTGCGACTTTGTCAGAAACAGGCGCCGCATTTTCATCTTTTTGTTCATAGCGAATCGGGGCCACACGAATTTGGTCCCCAATCGACAGTTTAGTTTCTGCTTTTATACGCTTTTTATTGACCCGAACCTGACCTTCACGAATCAGACGATAAATACGACTTTTAGGCACACCTTTTAAACGGCTAAATAAAAAATTATCAATCCGTTGCCCTGCTTGATGCTCGTCCACTTCAAACCACGTCACGTTTTGCCATTGTTGGGTAGAATTCATACAGTTACTGCGACCTAAAAAATACGGAATTTGGATAAAAAATGACCACTTAGGCTATGCTTTACACAAGAAAGACTAGCTTAGCCCATAGGCAGATGGTACAAGGTTTGATATAGTCAGCGCACGGATACCACCATAAGTGAGTTAAAAGCTTAATCATTTCAATTTTAAATTGGATAATTAAGAAAAACTCAACTCAGCTTGGAACGGTCCCAAAAGAATTATGCCGACGCCGAAGGCTTATTATATCGGCAAAACTGCAAACTGTTAGGTTTAATTGTGCATCTGCACATAAATCAGTTTGCCCCAAAAAAATATGTGACCAACCTCAAGTTGGTTTTTAAACGTAAACTGATACACATCAGATTAGTCGCTCCCTGATCTCGTATTCAGGCCACAGCGTTGATGCATATGGATCTGTACAGTTGTAAAGATACGATGATAATTCCGTATCAAGACACCCTATCCAAAAAGAAGGGTTGCTCTTCGAGCAAATGTGACAGTGAAAGTTACTTACATCCAATGCACCGCTTGTCCGCCAGTGAAACGCGCAGGAGACTTTAATCGTTTAAAGATTGAAGCCGTATTGCCATCATCAATATGTGAATCAAAACCGAAGCCGATCAAAAAGGCAGGTAATAAAACTCAGACCACAATCGGTTTATTTGAGATCTGAGCAAAATTGGTCCGTGATGTTTGATGTTCGCTACGTGTTTTAGCGATAATTTGTTGTGTATCACTATTAGGTGTTACACCCATGAAACGTATGTTGATTAATGCAACACATGCCGAAGAAATTCGCGTTGCACTTGTCACTGGGCAGCGTCTTTACGATTTTGACTTAGAGAATCGTACCCGTGAACAAAAAAAATCTAATATCTATAAAGGTCACGTGACTCGCGTTGAACCTTCTTTAGAAGCTGTCTTTGTCGAATATGGTGCAGGACGTCAAGGCTTCTTGTCTATGCGCGAAATCGCAAACTCATATTATCAAGCAGACCCACGCCAAACTTCAAACATTCGCGAATTGATTACTGAAGGCACAGAGCTTTTGGTTCAAGTGGAGAAAGAAGAACGTGGCAACAAAGGTGCTGCCCTTTCTACCTTCATCTCTTTAGCGGGTCGCTATTTGGTACTCATGCCAAACAATCCAAAAGGTGGTGGTATTAGTCGTCAAATTTCAGGTTCTGTGCGTGACGAACTGAAAGAAATGTTGGCTTCACTCAATGTTCCACGTGGTATGAGCGTAATTGTTCGTACCGCAGGGATTGGGCGTTCTCAAGAAGAACTACAGCTTGACCTACAACACTTACTCGATCTTTGGGCACAAATCCAAAACACAGCAAGTTCTGGTCCATCACCAATGTTGGTTCATCAGGAAGCGGGCGTGGTGACACGTGCAATTCGTGATTATTTACGTGATGATGTTGCTGAAATCTTAATTGACTCAGAACAAGCCTATAACGAAGCGTATAACTTCGTGAAAGCAGTGATGCCTCGTCAAATCGACAAGTTAAAAACCTATACCTTGAATGAACCGTTATTTGCTCATTTTGGTATCGAAAGCCAAATTCAAACAGCTTATGAACGTGAAGTGAAGTTGCCTTCTGGTGGCTCAATCGTGATTGACCAAACAGAAGCTTTGGTTTCTATTGATATTAACTCTGCAAAATCAACCCGTGGTAGTGACGTTGAAGATACAGCGCTCAATACCAATCTTGAAGCAGCAGAAGAAATTGCACGTCAACTGCGTTTACGCGACATTGGTGGTTTAGTTGTCATCGACTTTATCGACATGATCAAAGACCGCAACCAACGTATGGTTGAAGCGAAACTTCGCGAAGCAACACAAAGCGACCGTGCCCGTATCCAATTCGGTCAATTGTCTCGTTTTGGCTTGATGGAAATGAGCCGTCAACGTCTACGCCCTTCGCTTGAAGAAGCAACAGGTTATGTCTGCCCGCGCTGTCATGGCACAGGTATGGTTCGTGATCTACGTTCACTTTCACTTTCAATCATGCGTAAAGTCGAAGAAATTGCACTACGTGAACGTCATGGCGAAGTTCAAGTTGAAGTGCCTGTTGAAATTGCAGCCTTCTTATTGAATGAAAAGCGTCATACTCTAGTTTACCTAGAGCAAACCTCTGGTGTTCGTGTGACTGTGCTTCCACACCCACACTTAGAAACACCACATTACGAAATTTCGTATAACCCTGAAGGCTTTGCACCAACCAGTTATGAACGTACAGAAGCAACGCGTTCAAGCGAAAAAGAGTTGGGCTACGAGTCATCAGAATGGCATTTGGATGGTGCAGATCACGCACATCAACACGCCGCTCCGGCAGTGCCTGCACAACAAGAAAAAGGCAATAAAAAGCAACGCAATAATAACCCGCAACAAACAGCTCAACCTGCTCCAGCACCGTCTGTAGCATCAAGCAGCCCATGTGCTTGGTTAGAAAACTTGTTTGTACAAAAACAAGCTGCAACTGTTGATCAATCACGCTCTGCAAACAATGCTGCTGCGGCCATTGAACAAATGGTCAATGGTGGTGCGGTCAGTCGCGGCCAATTTGGTCAAGTTGCCGTCCCAACAGTAACAACACCAAGCAATAACGCGTACATGACTTCTGCTCCTGTACATGCAAAATCTGAACACCGTGAAGAGAAGCATGTCGAGAAAGAGGAACGCGGTACACGCCACAATAAAAAGCGTTCTAAACATAAAGAGCCTCGCGAGCAAAATGCACAACATGAAAACCAAGTTCATGAAGAAATTGTGCAAGTACCACGTCAAGAGCAACAACGTCAAGATCGCTATGAACAACGTTCTGAGCGTAACGAGCAACAACGCCAAGACCGTGACCGTCCTGAGCGTAGTGAACAGCAACGCCAAGAACCGCGTGAAAACAAGCGTTCATCACGTCGCCAACACGGTGAACAACAGCAAAGTAATGATGTTCAAAATGAACAACAAAATACAATGCCACGTCGTGACCGTCGCAACCAACCACGTCCAGAGCGTCCAAATCGCCACCGCGACCCAAGCGTCCTGAACGAGCAAGCGGTTGAAACAGCGCCAGTGGTCGCTCAAGAACCTCAACTCAAAGTTGAGCTGATTGAAGCACCGCGTCAAGAGATGATCACAACAGCCCATGTGGTCAATGTCGATCAAGCGCAAAGTGAAATCGTGGCGTTAACACCAGCTCAAACGACAACTGAAACCAAGCCTCAGCAAGCTGCTGTTGTGAAAGCAGAGGTTGATCTAAAAGCAGAGACGGTTGAACCAGCAAAAGCACCTGAGGTTGTAGAAGCTCCAGCTGAACACCACGCAGAGCAGAAACCACGTGAAAGCGTAAAACGTGCCAGCAATGATCCACGTCAACGCCGTCGCCAACAACGCGCTGCCCAGGCACAGCAAGCTGAAGCACCGAAACTCACACCTTCACAGGTACCAACGTTAGGACAGTACACCATCAGCAGCTTGATTCGTCATGTCTATGGTGAAGACTGTTCAGTGTTGATTGAGCAATTTGGCTTAATTCCAACCTTCAACCGTGCTCTTCAGAAATTTACTGAAGAGTATGCTGCAACGTTAAGCAAAACAGCTTCAACGCCTGCTGTAGAAGCTGAGAAAAAACCTGTCACACGTGATGTTGAAGTTGCCAAAGCACAACCTGAAGCAGAACCTGTTGCAGTCTTGGACTTAACACCACCAAAGCCTGAGTCAGAAAAGCGTGTTGCAAATGACCCTCGCGAGCGTCGTCGTTTAGCAAAACTTGCTGCTGAACAAGCCTTGGATCAAGTGAAACAAGCACGTGAAACTGCACCTGTTGCTGATGTGACCGCTCCTGAAGAAACTGTTGCAGCTGCGCAAGTGGAGGCACCTGAAGCTCAAGTCGAAGAAACTCCCGTAGTTGAAACGACTCAGGAAAGCCCTGTTGAAGCTGAGGTTCAATCTGAAAACACAGTTGTGGCAGCATTCGCTGAAACAGCTGAGGCAGAACCTAAAGCGCCAGTAGTTGAAGAAGCACCAGTTGTAGCACCAACTAAAGCGCAAAAAGCTGCGAAAATAACTGAAGATGCAGCAGAGAAAGCTGAAACTTCAGCAGAAGCTGACGAATCAGATAAGTCTGATAAAGACAAGCCAGTTCGTCCGCGTCGTCCACGTGGGCGTCCACCGAAAAAGGCCAGTCCAACTGAGTCGTAATTCGCCTTAGAGCTGTAAATTTTAAAAACCTAGTCATGCCAGTGGCTAGGTTTTTTTGTTATTTTTGTCGGATTAGGTTGATTGCACTAGACCGAAAAGATTAAAAGAACAAGTGTATAAACTGAGCACTACTCAAACGCATTGGATTGCATAAAATAATTAGGATTCATATGAGCCAACACCCATCTCATGACCTCATTGGTATTACCGACGTTGCAGCAAAACTTCCCCAATTCATCAGTAAAGTCCCCAACTTACTCAGTGGATTAAAGCAAGCATATTTACGTACGCCGAACACCCCGACAGGACTGGGCATTGCTTTTGAAAAAGCAGTGAAACGTAATCCATTAGGCCTAGCTTTAGTTTTTGAAGATCAAAAATTTAGTTACCAAGCGCTGAATGAATGGGCAAATCAGATTGGACACTACTATTTATCTATTGGGGCAAAAAAAGGCGATGTCATCACTGTGATGATTGAAAACCGCCCTGAACTAGTGGCAACCGTAATTGCCCTAGCAAAAATTGGAGTGACCACTGCTCTTGTAAATACCTCGCAAGTCGGCAAAGTTTTGGCCCATAGCATTAATCTGGTGAACCCAATTGCTGTCATCGTAGGTGAGGAGTGCCGTGCGGTGGTTGATGAAATCCGCCAAGATTTAAATGTTCCGACCGATCGCTTCTACTGGTTTGCCGACCAAGAAACACAAAAAGAAGCAGCTCATGCCCCAAAAGGTTTTAGTAACCTTGCTGAAAAAATTGATACCTTCGCCAAATTTAATACACCAACCACGAACAGTGTCATAGGTAAAGACGGCTTATTTTATATTTATACTTCGGGCACAACTGGCCTACCTAAAGCGGTTATTTTCACACATAGTCGCTGGACATTGGCTTATGGTACTTATGGTCACGTGCTTAACCTTGGCCCAAATGATGTCATGTATGTCACCTTGCCGCTATATCATGCGACAGGCATTGTGGTGTGTTGGTGCGGTGTAATTGCAGGGGCTGGAACCTTGGCTTTGCGTCGTAAATATTCCACCTCTGCATTTTGGAAAGACGTACAAAAGTTTGATGCTTCAGCAATTGGCTATGTCGGTGAGCTGTGTCGCTACCTCATGGATGCACCGCCATCTGAGCTAGAAAAAGGCCATCGTGTTACTAAAATGATCGGCAATGGTATGCGCCCCAATATTTGGGATAAATTCAAACAACGCTTTGGTATTGAAGAAATTTTAGAACTTTATGCCTCAAGCGAAGGTAATGTCGGCTTTAGCAATGTTTTTAACTTTGACAATACTGTCGGTTTCTCACCAACCCCTTATGCCATTATTCAGTTTGATAAAGAGAAAAATGCACCGATACATGATGATGAAGGCCACTGCATCAAAGTCAAAAAAGGGGAAGTAGGCTTACTCATTGGAAAAATTACCCGTCGCTCCCCTTTCGATGGCTATACCGACCCTGAAAAAAATAAATCGGTAATTTTAAAAGACGTTTTCAAATCTGGAGATGCCTATTTCAACACTGGTGACTTGGTCCGTGATATTGGTTTCCGCCATGCTCAATTTGTAGATCGCTTAGGTGATACTTTCCGCTGGAAAGGTGAAAATGTGTCTACAACTGAAGTAGAAAACATGGTTTGCGAATATGACAAAATTACAGAAGCAGTCGTCTACGGTGTTGAAATACCGAACACCAACGGTCGTGCGGGGATGGCTGCAATTACGCTAACAGACGGGGCTGAACTCAATACGCAAGACTTAGCGCAAATGTTTGCCACATTTAAAAAATGTCTTCCAGCTTATGCTGTACCCGTCTTTTTACGCATACAAAAACAGGTCGAAACGACAGGTACATTTAAATACCAAAAAAGCAAACTCAAAGAACAGGCTTTTGACCCAGCCAAAACCAGTGAACGCTTATTGGTTTTACTTCCAAACAGCAGTGCATATACAGATATCACACAGGAAGTCTTTGATAATATTCAAGCCTACCAGTATCGGTTCTAAGTTCAAATTGTTTGTTTTTTAACTTGATAATCGCAAATTTGTTGTATTTATAATCAAACATCAACAAGTTTGCGATTTTTTACTTGCGCCAGATGCATATCTTGCTACAATACGCTCCATCAAATGATATGGGTCGTTAGCTCAGCTGGTAGAGCAGCGGACTTTTAATCCGTTGGTCCCGCGTTCGAATCGCGGACGACCCACCACTTCTTTGATACCCTTGATGGGTCGTTAGCTCAGCTGGTAGAGCAGCGGACTTTTAATCCGTTGGTCCCGCGTTCGAATCGCGGACGACCCACCATCTTTTTGTAAAATCTTGTTTTACAAACCTGCTCAGGTTCGAATGCTTTAAAATCCTTTTTTAAACTTTCAGCGAATATTTCTTCGTACACCTTGCTCAGGGTCGTTAGCTCAGCTGGTAGAGCAGCGGACTTTTAATCCGTTGGTCCCGCGTTCGAATCGCGGACGACCCACCATTTATCTAAATCCTTTCTTATAATTCTTCAATAGTGCTTCATATATTCAGCATTATCTTCAAAGAACAATCTCTCCTTTTACGATATATCTCAGTATCAACAAAGACTCTGCTTTAGCAAATAAATGACCATAGAATACAATATCTTAGTTATTTGGCTCACGTTTTAAAGTATATGCCCGCTCTAACTTTGGAAAACCACGTGCATACAACTTTTGGTTATTTTCATCTAAATTATTACTTTTATTCAAATCCATCTGTAGAGTCTGTGCATCAATCACTCGATAATAGAAATTCAGGCCTTCCTTACGATGCACAATCAGCTCAGTCCGTTCTTTGTCCATGGTCCACGTATCACGGCGATAATTTAAGTGTGTAAAACCTGGCCGTTGTTTTTCAGAAAAAACCTTCCCTAAACGGACAATACTGCGGTGTACCGTACCATCGGGCAAAAAATTCAGAATGAAATCAGCTTTCCCTGTTTCACATGGGAAAAAATAGCCATCACATTGAATTTGTGTACGATAACGGCCGATAAACTGCTGCTCACGAATATCGAGCTTACGCGGTGCATAATCTGAGTCATCCTGCATGGTGGCGCGTCCAGCGACTTCCGTCAGCTTTTTACCAGAATGTTCATTCTTAGCAGGTGTATCTTTCATGCTGGTAGGCTCATGTTGCTGTGATGCCTCGGAATGCCCATTATCACAACCAAATAGCGATACACCAATAAGCCCCACCACGATTCCTCGTCGTAATATAGGCATTACCCCTTGATGTTCTGGTTTTAAGTTCATTCCACACTCACCACATCAACGTGATTTATTTCCATACAAATCATGAGTTTCTATTCCAACCATTCACTATACTTAACACTTAATTCGTTTTCATGGCTAAAGCTGAATACATAAGCGCGGGACATTTTAATCCGTATAAAACCCAAGCTTTTCGTAAGTTACATAACTTTACTTTTTAATTGCCTCCAGCACCTTTAAAAACGTATTTGTGTCACCATTTTTAAAGTATGAGTTCATCAAGTAACTCACATTTTATATTTTAAGGAGACCTAGATGGCCAATGTTGGTTTATATCGCTCTAACCGCTCAAACATGATTGCTGGTGTGATGGGTGGTATTGCTGAACGTTTTGGTTGGAACGCAAATTTACTTCGTATTGTTTTCATCACCATTTCACTATTGAGTGCCGCATTCCCTGGAATTTTGGTTTATCTCATCCTTTGGTTAGTGATGCCTAAACAAAAAGACTATATTGAGCACTCTCCACAGGCTCAAGCTGGTTATCACAATACAATGCGTACCGTTAACCCAGATCATCGCAACCCATAAACGCTGTCTTTCGTCTCAAAAAAGTTTCTTTTTATGCTACGACATCTTCCCCCAAAGTGTCGTAGCTTTTTTTTGCCTACAACATTCACACGACTTAGCGATGCTGCAATTGGCGGTATAAGGCTGCAATCATATCTGCTCGGCTAATAATACCGACCAAGACTTTGTTTTCAACCACAGGGATATAGTTAAAAGAACGCTCAACAAAGTAAGGAATTAAATCTTGCAGTGCTTGATCTGGCTGTACGGTCACCACTTGACGACTCATAATATGCTTCACCTGATCTTGCCAAGATGTACGTAAGTCCGTCGCCTTCTGGAACCACTCCACGACCTCATATAAAGCCAAAGTACCGCATAAATTTCCTGCACGATTCAACACTGGCAAACTCATTAAATTAATCTGTTTAAATTTCTCTAGAGCAACCTGGATATCTTCATCATCGTATAAGCACAGTACATCCTTACTCATGATGTCCTGACAACGTAAGTCTATCTGAAAACGCGTATCCGCTTGAGCTTGGGCCTTTAAAATCAATTTTTGTAAATCATATTCACTAATGTCGAGTAACTGTGTTTCTTTCGCTAAAACGCGATGAATATCCTCGGGTTGGATCGTCACTTTCTGAGTTGGTGTTGGATCTTTGGAGCGCCGATTAAGCTGGGTCGCAACTTGCGGATATTGACGCCCAATTAAACGATTAAAGACAACTGCAATGCACAGCAATACCCCAGAATTAAGCAATACAGGATAAGCAATAAAATAATATCCTAACTGATGTACTACATCTCCCCCCAGAACAGCAGTGATTGCTACAGCACCACTTGGCGGATGTAATGAGTCTGTCGTCATCATTAAAAAAATAGATAATGCAACAGCAATACTAAATGCTTCCGTTAAATTAGGAATATAGAGTGCGCAACTGACCCCAATAATACCCGCAATAATATTGCCAACAACCATATTCCAAGGCTGAGCCAAAGGACTGGCAGGCACAGCAAAAAGCAGTACAGAAGATGCTCCCATCGGTGCGATATACCATGCATTAATTCCCCCCAACACCCACCAGCTGATAAGCGAAGACAAGGCTAAACCCAATAATGCACCCAGACCACAGAGCATTCTTTCCTTTAGCGGTAACACTTTAAAATTCGGTTTTAAGGTATTTAACCATTCAAGTTGCATATGAAACACAGCCACCCTTCTATTTTTTCGCACTCAACTGGTGCAAAATTATACGTGGTCTCAGCAATAAGATGCATCTATTTTACATCTTATTTTTATGAGTAATTCTGCTGGATTCTTTAGTGAACATATTGTTGTAACTGCACAACCTGGTCAGCATACTGTTGCATTGGACAAAAGGCATACATGGGAGATCCAACATACTGCCCCGCATTATCACACTCTTGCTCGACATAGGCTTTCCACAAGCGTTGTGATTTCAAAATGGCTTGATAACGTTCTGGCTGGCTATCCTGCTGACTTTGCACACGAATTTGATCGAGTAAGGATACGATTTTCTTTTCATCAAGGTGTTTGGCTCGTTCTGAACAGATCTCCACCACACTATTGTTAATACTGGCAAGCTGTAAAGCCTGAACGGTCTGCTCAACACATTGATTATAAATATCTGGCTCGACCTCTTGCTGCTGGGCCTGAGCCACTCCACTTAACGTAGTCAACATAATAAAGATATGGGGATATAATTTTCGCATGGTGTATTCTTGGTTTTATTGTGGAGAATTTAATATAATAAAATCCCTGACTTCTTTGATACATTTTTCCTTTAATATAAGACCAACATTACAACCAAAAACATCAATGAAAGAAAATCAACGCGAAAAACTTTTAAAACATTTAGCAGCCTCACTACAAGACGCAAAAGAAGATGGTGGTGCAATCTTACTGGTCGGTGCAGGCATTTCTGTTTCTGCGGGTATTCCACCTGCTTTTAAATTAATGAAAATAGCAATTGAGAATTTTCCAAATTATTTTACCGAAGAAGAACTACGTTTTGCTCAAGAAGATTTAAGCAAACTTCAATACAACGACATTATGAGTAAACTATCGTCTGTTCACCGTAAAAAGATTTTTAACTGGTATATTCATGGTGATGAAGAAAAAAGTATCCCTAAAGCTAAACTAAATTTTGCGCACTTGGCTATCGCAGAATTATTAAAACAAGGTTATATCAAGCGTATTTTGACAACCAACTTTGATCCTTTATTGATTAACGCTTGTTATATGGTTGGCATGTATCCACTGCCTTCTATCTATGATCTAGGTTCAGTCTCTCAAATCAATCCTGAACTCTTTGATAACCCTTGTATTATTTATCTTAATGGGCAACATGCAGGTCAGGTCCAAAGAAATACATCTTCACAATTAAATACACATGATCCAATTTTACAAAAAGTTGTTCTTGCAACAGGCTGTAAACAGCCTTGGATTATAGCTGGATATAGCGGTGAAAATGATCCTCTCATGAAAGCACTAGATGAACTTCGTCCATATAATAATTGGTTATATTGGTTAGAATATGGCGATCATGTTTTACAAGAAAAAAGTCATCATTTCTTAGAAAATGATGAAGAATGTAAAGTCATTTATGGCTGTGATGCCGATTCTACATTTCTACAAATTACTACAAACTTAGAATGCAGTTTAAATTTTATCGAAAACCCTAAAGCGCTATCACAACGCTATCTTGATGAAATAAAATTTAATACTCATCAACAATTAGGCGATTTTTATCAAAAATTTATCCATGATTATACAAAACAGTTGGAGGAAATCAGCTATTCAAAAGAATTTGAACAATATGAATTTCAAAAGTTTTCTTATAAAATTTTCAAACTTTCAGACCTAGAAGATTCCTATAATTTTAAGGAACGCGCTAAACCATCTCAATACAAACATCTCTTTCAAGAAAGATTAGAGAATCTTTTTACATTGAAAAAGCATTTACTTGAAGCATTAGAAAACAGACCTAATCTTTTTTGGATCTTAATTATACTTAGCCATGCTTGTTTAACCATTTATCGCATTCAAAAAGAAAATAATTTACCCAATCAATCTAACTTTCTTCAAGAAGCTGAGAATGCTCTGAATAAGCTTAAAACAACCAATGAATATAAAAACAATATGAACAATATTATTAGTAGAACTTTATTTAACGAATCATGTTTAGAGATGTTGAAAGACAATATTGAGACGAGCTTAAATCTACTAGAACAAACCCTTAAACAGAATCATCTAGATACCGAAAGTTATTTTACACGCTATGATTTTGAAACAGATCCTGACTTAAAACCCCTTTTAAATCACCCTAAATTTCAAGAACTATGTGATTCATATTGGGGATCTAGAGAAAAAATAAATCCCTTTGCCACTCCCACCTAAAATCCTTATACTTAGAACCAATTTTTTCTTATATTTATAATGGATGCTGCATGAGTCGCGCCATATCGCATATTGATACATTCCAAGGCTTAATTCTTGCCTTACAAAACTACTGGGCTGAACAAGGTTGTGTGATTTTACAACCTTACGATATGGAAATGGGTGCAGGGACATTCCACACTGCAACATTCTTACGCGCACTTGGGCCTGAAACTTGGAACGCAGCATACGTTCAACCCTCACGTCGTCCTAAAGATGGCCGTTATGGCGAAAACCCAAACCGTTTACAACACTATTACCAGTTCCAAGTAGTACTGAAACCCAACCCAGACAATATCCAACAACTGTATCTAGACTCGTTAAAAGCCATTGGTATTGATACCCTGACTCACGACATCCGTTTTGTCGAAGACAACTGGGAATCTCCAACACTGGGTGCATGGGGCTTAGGTTGGGAAGTTTGGCTCAACGGTATGGAAGTGACTCAGTTTACCTACTTCCAACAAGTCGGTGGTGTTGAATGCTACCCAGTGACCGGTGAAATCACTTACGGTCTTGAACGTTTAGCCATGTACCTACAAGGTGTCGATTCAGTTTACGATCTGGTTTGGACCAAAGGTCAATTCGGTACTGTGACTTATGGCGATGTATTCCATCAAAATGAAGTTGAGCAATCGACCTATAACTTTGAATATGCCAACGTTGAAAAAATGTTTGAATTATTCGATTTCTATGAAGCAGAAGCAACACGTTTAATGGAAGCTGAACTGCCTCTTCCTGCCTACGAACAAGTCATTAAAGCATCACACAGCTTTAACTTACTCGATGCACGCGGTGCGATTTCTGTGACTGAACGTCAACGTTATATTTTACGTGTACGTACTTTGGCACGTTCAATTGCACAAAGTTATGTAGCTGCGCGTGCCAAACTTGGCTTCCCGATGGCAGAACCTCATTTACGTGATGAAGTTTTGGCTCAATTGAAAGCTCAGGTTGAAGCGGAAGCGGCTCAAGCAGAAAAATCAGCGGAGAACAAATAATGTCTAAACATACCATTTTATTTGAACTCGGCTGTGAAGAACTCCCACCAAAAAGCTTAAAAACTTTACGTGATGCATTGCAAACTGAAACCATCAAAGGTTTAAATGATGCAGGTTTAGTTTTTGAAGCGATTGAAGCGTATGCAGCGCCGCGTCGTTTAGCATTGAAAATTATCAATGTAGATGGTGCGCAAGCAGATACTCAAAAACGTTTTGACGGCCCTGCTGTACAAGCAGCTTATGATGCAGAAGGCAAACCAACCAAAGCACTTGAAGGCTTTATGCGTGGTCAAGGCATTACTGCGGATCAAGTTTCAACTTTCCAAGCAGGTAAAGTTGAAAAAGTTTGCTACTTAAAAGATGTCAAAGGCCAAAGTCTTGACGTTTTACTGCCACAAATTTTACAAACTGCACTGGATAATCTTCCAATTGCAAAACGTATGCGTTCTGCGGCAAGCCGTACTGAATTCGTTCGTCCTGTAAAATGGGTGGTATTACTAAAAGATAACGATGTGGTTGATGCAACAATTCAAGATCACAAAGCAGCGAATGTGACTTATGGTCATCGTTTCCATGCGCCTGAAGCGATTACTTTAGCCAATGCAGATGCTTACTTAGATGCACTTCGTGCGGCAAAAGTTGTGGCGAATTTTGAAGAGCGTCAAGCGATCATAGATCAACAAGTTAAAGCCCTTGCGGATGAGGTCAATGCGATTGCCATCGTTCCTGCTGATTTACGTGATGAAGTAACGGCATTGGTTGAATGGCCTGTTGCGCTTCGTGCAAGCTTTGAAGAACGTTTCCTTGCTGTGCCTCAAGAAGCATTGATTACCACCATGCAGGATAACCAAAAGTATTTCTGTTTGGTGAATAGCGATAACAAATTACAGCCTTATTTCATCACCGTTTCAAATATTGAGTCTAAAGATCCGACTCAAATTATTGAAGGAAATGAGAAAGTTGTACGCCCTCGTTTGTCTGATGCTGAATTCTTCTTCTTACAAGACCAAAAGCAACCGCTTGCATCTCGTAAAGAAAAACTCGCCAATATGGTTTTCCAAGCACAGTTAGGTACGTTATGGAATAAATCTGAACGTATTGCTAAATTGGCTGTGGCTTTATCTGCAATCACAGGTGCAAATCCTGCCGATGCTGAAAAAGCAGCACTTCTTGCAAAGTGTGATTTAACTTCTGAATTGGTGGGAGAATTCCCAGAGCTTCAAGGGATTGCGGGCACTTACTATGCACGTATTGAAGGCGAGAATGATGAAGTTGCGGAAGCTTTAGGTGAGCAATATTTACCTAAATTTGCTGGTGATGTATTACCACAAACCAAGACAGGTACTACGATTGCCCTTGCCGACCGTTTAGATACGCTCACCGGTATTTTTGGTATTGGTCAAGCGCCTACAGGTTCAAAAGACCCGTTTGCTTTACGTCGTTCTGCGATTGGTATTTTGCGTTTAGTGACTGAAAAAAATCTTGATGTTTCGATTGAAGAATTGATCAAGCTTGCTTTGGCTACTTATGGCGATGTATTGAAAGACCATGACAAAACTTTGGCGGATGCGGTTGCATTCCTTGAAGGGCGTTACCGTGCGAAGTATGAAGACCAAGGCGTTGCTGTTGATGTGATTCAAGCCGTTCAAGCACTTTCTCCAAAATCACCTCTTGATTTTGATAAGCGTGTAACTGCGGTGAATCATTTCCGTAGTTTGCCTGAAGCTGCTGCTTTGGCTGCTGCGAATAAACGTGTTGCCAATATTTTAGCGAAAGAAGCTGCACCTACTGGCGAAATTGTTGAATCTAAACTGGTTGAAGATGCAGAAAAAGCGCTTTATGCAGAGATTCAAGCTATTCTGCCTGTGGTTCAACCGCTTTTGGCTGCAAAAGACTACACCGCTGCACTTTCTAAGTTAGCAGCACTTCGTGCACCAATTGATGCCTTCTTTGAAGGTGTGATGGTGATGGCAGATGATACTGAATTGAAAGCTAACCGTTTACGTTTACTGGCTCAGTTACGTGATTTGTTTACCAGTGTTGCGGATATTTCCGTGTTGCAGCACTAAGCTAATTATTTGAAATAAAATAAAAAACCTGCTTAAATAAGTGGGTTTTTTTATTAATATAGAGAATAAAATGGAAGCAGGAAAACGAACCATTAGAGAAGTGTTTAATAGAGGACGTAATTTAGAAATTCCTTTTTTCCAGAGAAATTATGTTTGGGATGAAAAAGAATGGGAACGCTTTCTTGATGACATGATCCATATTTCAGCAACAAAGAGACCATATTTTTTAGGCTCTGTGATTTTAAAACAACAACCAACCCCCTCTAATTCCGATGAAAAAAGGACCGTTATCGATGGTCAGCAAAGATTAACTACTTTAAATATATTTTTTAAAGTTTTATGCTTAAAAGAGGATTCCCTCTCTGATTTTCAACAAGTTTTTAAAAAACAAAAAAAACCTCATGAAAATATATTAATCCATAATCGACATGATCTTGCATCATTCAATAAAATTTTAAATTTAGAATCTTTAGATGAAATTCCTGTAATCGATCAAATCACAAAAGCCTATAATTTTTTTAAAAGTAAAATTGATTCAACACTTCAACAAGATTTAGATATTTACGATTTACTTGATAACATTGTTTTTGTTGGCATTGATTTATCCTATGATGACAATGAACAATTAATTTTTGATACTATCAACTCACTAGGTGTCCGTTTAACTACAGCAGAACTCCTAAAAAATTATCTTTTTAACTCAGAGACTATTCAAGATTATGTAGATTATTGGCAGCCCATCTTTGAAAAAGATAAAGACACCATTGAATATTGGGATACTGAGCTACACACTAATAAACGAACTTTTAGTGATATTTTTCTATTCTCCTACCTTCAGATTAAAAGTAATCAAACCAATTTATCCATTTCTACCTTTGATAAATCAGACTTCTTCAAAGTCGAAGATTTATTCCAATCCTACAAAACATATAATGATAAATACTTAAAAAATACTCTTCAATCGAAGGAATCTTTGGAAGAAATAAAAGCATATGCTGAAATTTTTAAAAAAAATTTCAATTATGAATCATTAAATGATACAACCCCATCAGAATCTAGCATCTCACGAATACAAACAATCATATTTGCACTAGATACAACCACACTAATCCCATATATTTTATTTATTTTAAAAAATGTAACTGATATAACCGATCAAAATGAAATTTTTGGCATAATTGAGTCCTATTTAATACGTCGAATCATCACAAAAGAAAGCACAAAGACATATAGTAAATTATTCATTGAGTTGATTGAAAAAAATATTTTAAATACTTCCTCTTTCATCACCCATATGAAAAAAGTCGATAGCACACACAAATTTCCAAATGATGAAGATTTATTACAAGGTTTCAAAAACTCTTCACTAATAAATAAACAAGCTTTAGGAATTATCTATTTATTGGAAACTGCACAACACAGCTCCAAATCATCGACTGCTTTATTGAATATAAAGGAATATACCTTAGAACATTTGATGCCAAAAAAATGGGAAACAAACTGGGGAGCCGCTCAAAACTATGATATTCGTAATCAAGTTATTTTAAATCTAGGAAATTTAGCTATTTTAACTCACTCCTTAAATTCATCTATTAAAAATGCGAATTGGGATATAAAGAAAGTTGGAAATAAAAAATCTAAGGGCTTAAATGAATATGCTCAAGGCTTAAAAACATTAACTCCCTATTTAGCTCTGACATCATGGGATGAAGAAGCGATCAATCAACGAGCAGATGACCTATATAATCTAGCATTACAAACTTGGCAAAGTATTTAAATATATTTATACACAATCAAGCTAACAAAAAAGTGATGAAAGCATAGAACTTTCATCACTTTTAACTTTTTATATAACCCAAATTAACCAATTGAAAAGTCACATAAACCATAGTCTTCTTTTATTTACTCCTCTCTACTAAAAACAACAGCACTCAACAAAAAAGAACTTTATGAAATTTAAAGGACTAATTCTTACCATATCTATCGCCCTCACCGCTTGCTCAACGACACCGACTAATCCCAATGCACCTGTGGTTTAGAACAGCATAAAAATATCTCTACTGAGCCAAACACAACTTGGCATTTCTGATTAAATGAAAAGACAACTGCCTTATTGAATTTACAAATAGCTTTGAAAGAGTTAAATAATTTGTATCTAGATATATTGTTTTCATTCTTAATTCACACAATCATGTAGTTTTGGTTAATCACGACACTAAGACACTTTTCACCAAAATTAAAATTTCTGAAATTCTATATCTAGAACAATCTTCCTTAAATTGTATTAATTTACTCATACTCCGAGATGAATATTTGCAATAAGGCCTCAATTCCCTATACTCAACTTAACAACTCGCAACAAGAACGAACCTTATGAAATTAAAAACTGTACTTTTCGCTACTTTTGCTACCCTTTCTATTACAGCATGTACATCTCAGCCAACGATTCCACAGTTGACAGCGGGTGTATTACAAGAAGTCCAAGACATTGAAGTTTATCCGGACACGACGAACAACAAAGCAAAACTGACTAAATTTGAAGACAAATGTGTCATCGAATTTACTGGCAACCTCAAAGCAGGCAAAGTCGTAGAACAGTGGGCGTTCCGTGACTACACCCTCATCACAGGTGGCTCAGCAACCTTTGCACTCGATGGCACAAGCACAGCAACCAAATTTGAATTACACGATGCAGAAGTACAGAAAAACTTCCTCGCACTACGTAATCACTTTGCAAAAGAAGCCTTAGCGCAATGTAACTAAGCAAATCGTCATCACTGGCGCAACATCAGTGATGACTTTTTCTCAAATGCCTTCCGCTTCGTGTCTTTTATTTCAACATCAGTCTCTATACTCTTTACATTTAAAACAACGACCACGCATAAACTTACATAATTTTAATGAATTAACTGAACGATACAATTTTCAGCCTATTGTTCATGCGCTGTTGCCGCATTGTGCGACTTTCATATCAAACGCTATTTTTGAGCTCATTTCTGTCTATGATGACTGCTGTTCTGAACTCCTCATCGGGTTCTGTCATAAGAGGTAGAAAATCAAAGATGAAAGTTTTAACAAAAGCACTCACCGCTTCGGCTTTAACCACTGCACTTTTAGCCTCCACTTCCCTATTTGCAAATACCACAGCCAATACATCGGCAAATGTTCAAGTTCAAACCTCGCAGCCAAGCGTATTGCAAAACTTAAAACATGATGTCAAACATGCCACGCATGCGACAGGTGAAACGGTTGAGCATGGTGTCGACAAAACCAAAGCATTTAGTAAAGAAAAATGGCAAGACACCAAAAAATTTTCAGCTGAAAAATCAGCTGTCGTAAAAGATAAGGCTGGTGACGTTAAACAGTCTGTTGAGCATAACACCAAAAAAAGTGGTCACTATATAGCGGATAAAGCGAAACAAGGCCAACAAGCGACCAAACAAAAATGGCAGGAAACTAAGCAGGCTGTCAGTGGTCAACCCAAACGTGCTGACTTAAATGGGCAAGCTCAGCTCCAAGTAGACACGCCTGTCGCTAAAGCCAAAGTCGGTTCATCTGCGGATGCTGCCGTTGGCGCGCAGTAAAAGTTAAACTCCTCCAGAGTTGAGAGAGCCCACATGCTGGGCTCTTTTTTCGCTATAGACATTTGCACACTACGCTTATTTACAACCAAGCACATGAAATTCACACAAAGAGGCTTTATGCTAAAACGCTGATTTATGCACGATAGCCCAAGAGGTACACTGCTCTATGAACATGATGAAAACAACACTCTTCTGCGCTCTTTTAATGACAACAGCAGGTGTATGGGCACAAACAGAAACCACTACTCAGCAGGTGCAAAAGCCTATTACGCCTTATGGTAAAAACCCCAACATCTTTCACGTTTGGGCTTATAAAACGCAAGAAGGTGTGATTAACACGGCGGAAAAAGTCGGTACTGCAACAGAAAAAGGCATCCAAAAAATTCGCCCTTCTGCACACAAAGCCTTGGACAGCGCAAAAACCATCACCAACAACACCGCAGAACAAGCCAAAGAAACAGGACAACAAGTCACCCAAAATGTGAATAAAAAGTTGCATGAAACCAAGCAAGTGATCACAGGTCAAACGGATCAACCCGCTCCCATTTACCAAGGTAGCTTGAGTCAACCGTCATCTGCACCCGTAGATGCTCCTGCGGTTCAAGCGCCTTCAGTCTCATCTCCACAACCTGTCACACCTCAAACAGTAAATGAACCTACGATTATCCAAGCACCATCTTCCTTTACACCTGCTCAAGCAGAAGAAGAAATTAAAGTGACTAAGCTTTAATGAAAAAAAAGCCCATCAGTTGATGGGCTTTTGACTAAAAAACAAAAAAACTTTTGAAGTTATTGAGCTTAGGCTCTAGCATCGACCTATAAAAGCCACATAATCATAAAAATTTTCATGAAAATAATCATTGGCATCATTATTGGAATATTTTTAGTACTTATAGCGTTATTTACTTATTCTAAAATTCCTACGCCACAACACGCTGCAACGTTGAATCTTTTACAACAGTATCTAATATTGCCACAGTACAGTCATGAGGCTGAGGGACGTAAGCTTCAATCTATTGAAATGATTGAGGATGAAGAATATAAATCAACTGAAGGGAATGAAGCCTCACTGTATCAACTTAAAGATCAGTGTAAGCTGACACTCGAAATTTATGGTGAATCATTCCAAAGCCAACGCAGTTTTTACTTTCATCAAAATAAAATTCTACGAGCATTTGAAACACATTGGACCTATCTCAATGGGGGATTTTATGCTGAAGAGGGAAAGGCTCAAGCGTTTGCACGCCAACAAAGTTATTTTATGCTCATGAATCCTGAAAATAGCGATACAAAGCGTACTTTGACTCACCTGCAACAATATTTCGATCCTAAATTTATTAAAAATTGTTAAATTTCTAATATTTAAAAAATAGGATTAAAGCTAAACTTAAAAAGAACTACAACGAAGAAGCCGTCACCTGACGGGCTTTTTCGTTGTCATCATTTGATTTAATTCACCCGACGGATTGGCTGTCCGGCTTGAAAAGATTGAGCATTTTCCACCAACTGCTGCACCATGCGCTGGCGCGCATCAACACTGCCCCACGCACTGTGTGGCGTGATGATTAAATTCGACAGACCAGCATCTAATAAAACATTGCCCTCTTTCGGTGGCTCAACGGTTAGTACATCAGTAGCAGCGCCCGTAATTTCACCCTGTTTTAATGCGTCTGCCAAAGCTGCTTCATTGACAATTCCACCCCGTGCACAATTAATTAAAAAGGCACTTTTTTTCATTTTTTTGAAAGCTTGAGCATCAATAAGGTTAAGCGTGTCATCGGTTAATGGACAATGCAGACTGATAAAATCTGATTGCGCTAGCAAATCATCAAAGCTCACTCGTGTTGAGTCAGCATGTGGACGGTTCGGCAAATTGCCCACCAGAACCCGCATGCCGAAGGCTTCAGCGAGTTTAGCCACCGCCTGCCCCAATTCCCCATACCCTAAAATACCCAAGGTCTTACTGGAAAGTTCAATAATTGGATAATCCAGTAGGCAAAACTGCGAAGCTTTATTCCATTCGCCCTGTTGCACTGCACGGTCGTATTGCAAGCATGAGGTTGCAAGATTGAGCATCAACATTAAAGTGTGCTGTGCCACTGCTGCCGTACCATAACCCTGACAATTACACACCACAACACCTTGTGCTTTGGCTTGCTGCAAATCAATGTTATTGCTGCCTGTGGCAGAGATTAAAATCAACTTTAACTGAGGGCATTGTTTTAAGGTATCGGCATCCACCATCACTTTGTTGCTAATAATCACATCTACGTCTTGCACACGCGCAACAAGCGTCTCAGCATCGGTACTTGGGTAGAGGATCAGTTCATCAAAAACAGCATGCAGTGCTTGAAAGTCCAAATCATTTTTATCTAAGGATGCATAATCTAAAAATACGGCTTTCATTACTCACGTCCTGTTGTTCTGCATAATGATAGAGCACTTATTTAAACCAACTCAACCCCATTTTTCAATGTAAACACTGCCCTAACCACCTAAAAAAAGCCACCACACACAGAAAAAAGCCCGCTATTTAACGGGCTTATTACGATGAATACGAATAGAAATACTGATCTGTTTAATCACATAAAACGTCAGGATCAGCAGAAGAACCAAGCCACCACCGAATGTCAGATAGGCGGGGTCTAAACTTTGTGCCAGTACGCTTTGGGATGTTGAAATAAACAATAATGTTATAAATACAGCCGACCAATGTCTTTGCATTGCTTCCACCCTATTTGATCTTTATCCGTATTGTTTAAAATATAAACAATAGTTTCATATTAAACCAAATAGGACGGAAAACAAGAGCTTGGCTTTAGACCAAAGCCCTATATGAATAAATCACATGAGCACATCATAGAAACACATCTGATTCAGTATCGCTTGAGACTATAAACTGCGCTGTTTCTGGAATATCCTCGACCAAATCAAAGCCACCATATTCATCACAGCTAAAGTTAAACTGCTTATAGCTAATTAGATAATAATCACTGTATTTTTTCATTAACAATGGATGCATTCCAGCGCTTAATTCGGCTTGTTCATGTACCAATTTCATGATCTGTCTGTCATTCATGACGATGGTATAGCGCATGTCGTTATAGTAAATATGTACTAACCCATTGCCCTTGGCAAAAATCGGCAGCAGAAACTTATGATTCAGTGCAATGGCATCTGGTGCATAGCTTTCAATTTTCTGACTGATCATATTGAACACTAAACCATGTCCAAAATTATCCATCAACTGACAGCTACTTTCTTGTGGCAAATTGACCTGAATGCCCAGTTTCAGTAGATCGGTCTGGCTCACTTGTCGATTGCTGAGTAACTCGCGGATAATACTTTGTTTGAGTTTGCTATCAAAAAACTGACCATCTAACTCAAGCTCATTATTTTTCAGAATGCGTCCCAAAGAAAAGCGGTGGCGTGGCAACAAGTTTTCGATCACTTTCCGGTAATAAAACTTGCTGTTCTTTTTCACTTCACGAATTTTTTTATAAAAATACGGCGCATCAAACTCATGACGTAGAAAGTCATGTAGCAAATCTGAACTGGCTAAAACGGCAATCGCATCATGCCCTGTAAAAGGCAAGTTTAGGGTTTTCAGATTCGGCACGACCGTTTGTAATTTTTCATAGTGTGCACGGTCTTCAGGGCAGTAAGGGTCATAAATAACGATGTATTCACACTCTGCCGAGACATCCTTCGGCTGTACCTGCATGTCATGGTTCAGCTCAGGCTGATAGAACATGTTATAGCGATTATCCGTCACCTGTTCAGGGTCGATCGAATACTGCGGTACCAAGGCCACCACGCGCTTAAATCCAAGCAGCTTGGAGTATTTAATCGCGGCATAGCCCCCCATTGACCCTGCATAGGCAATACGGGTTTGAAAGGGCGCAATCCAAGCGCGAATCGCCTCCAACATAGCCAACATCGAAGACTCTGGAAACCATGACTTTTGTTTTGGCATAATGCCAACCACATTGAAGCCAAACTTCGCCAGCGACTTTTCTGCATTGATCGACGTTCCCTTGGCACGGGTAATCAGGTCGCCAAAAGAGAAAATAAGTTCGTCCGATGAACCCTGTAAAAAAATGACACGAATCTGTTCATCTTCAAAAATAATTTGTTTCGCCATGTCCATGCTGAGAGATTTCATTCCTATAAAGTGAGGTCATGTTCGTTCCATACAGCATAAGCGATTTCATCGAACCAAATGTGTTATTTTATAGATGCAGAGCAGATAAAAAAGCGCAAAATATGACACAATTACTCCATCCTGCGGCACAACACGGGTTTAGCGCAGCTGCTGAACTTTATCAACAAGTGCGTCCAAGTTATCCACAAGAGATCCATGCGTGGCTCACCGAGCAACTGCATTTAAACACAGATTCACATGTGATTGATCTTGCCTCGGGTACAGGTAAGTTTCTGCCTTATCTGATTCCACATAGTGGACAGCTCACTGCCATCGAACCTGTCACCGAAATGTTGGCTCAGCTCAAACTGGCTTATCCACAGGTAGAGACTTTACAAGCCTTTAGTGACCATATTCCCCTGCCTTCGCAAAGCATTGATGCCGTTTTATCTGCGCAGGCCTTCCACTGGTTTGCCAATCTGGACAGTTTAAACGAAATCCATCGTGTCCTAAAACCGCAAGGGCATTTGGGCTTGGTCTGGAATCAACGCGACACTCAAGTCGACTGGGTCAATGCCCTGGCAGAACGGCTCGCTCCTTTAGAAGGAGATACCCCGCGTTATCATAGTGGGCTATGGCAAAAAGTTTTTGAACATCAAACCTTATTTCAGCTTAAAAGCTTGCATCAGTTTGCACAGCAGCAAACAGGTACAGTGGAGCAAGTCGTGTCAAAACGGCTCCTTTCGACCAGTTTTATTGCCGCAATGCCTACGGAGCAACAGCAGGATTTAAAACATCAGTTTGAACAAATTGTGCTGCAGTACACGGGCAAACAGCCACAGGACGAAATCAGTTTTCCTTACATCACTTATGCCTATCACTTTCAAAAAATAGCAGAATAATAGGACACCGATATGAACCCACATACTCTTGCATTGAAAAAGGTTCTACTGCCGCTTGTTTTAGGTGGTAGCTTAATCCTGACAGGCTGTAACAAGGCCGATGAACGTGCTGAACAAGACACGCTTTCGAGCGATGATAAAGTTCTGCAAGAACTCAGCTCCGAACCCGTTAAAAACTTTGCTCAAACAGCTGATGATCCACACGATATTACGCTCTTGGTCGACTATGACCAACGCTTTAGCAGCATGAGTGACGAAATGGAAGATGAGCTCATCAAAATGCGCGAAGCAGGTACACTGACAGATGAGTTTGCAAAAACACGTAAACAAGACAACATTCAGTCTGCGCTGAATATGCTGAAAGAGCTGGATTTGAAAACAGAGCAAGGACGCTACATTCAAACGTTGATGTACCAATATTGGGACAACCAAGCCAAAATTATCCAGAATAAAAATGCTACGCCAGAGCAGAACGTGAAAGGTCTCGGTGAACTTATTCATGCTCAAGAACAGCTTGAGCACTGGCAGTCGCAATACTCTAAGCAAAAAGATATAACAGCTACAGGCTACTAAGTGAAAAAAAAAAGGGATCACTCGATCCCCTGAATTCAAGTAATGAACTACGGGCGCTCTGCATATTGTGGGAATGCATCACAAATGTTGTCCCACTCAGCTTGAGATGCCACAAAAATATGTTGTGTCGGCTTTTGCGCTAAAGGGGTATCTAAAGTGCCAATACGCAAACGGTAAAAGTCAGGAGTGTCGGCCTTAATACTGATAATCGGTGAACCACAGTTGCCACAGAAACAGCGCTCTGTGCCTGTACTCGATGCATATTTTTTCACAACATCCTGACCAGACGTCAGTTTGAAATCCGCCTTAGCAATCGGTGCATTGGTTGCATAGGCGGTTCCATTGGCCTTGCGACATTTTTGACAATGGCATTGGACAATATCGCCAATCGGCCCATCAATTTGATAAGTTACTGCACCGCATAGGCAACTGCCCACATACTGCTGAAGATCTGACATCATGATGCTCCTTGAATTTTTTATTCAAATTAGCACAGCTGATTTTCAGTTGCATTGCTTATGGCGATTTTTTTGCCACATTCAAATACTGCAAAACCCCTTTACCCGCGGCACGTCCAGTTGCAAAACATGCAGTGAGTAAGTAGCCCCCTGTCGGTGCATCCCAGTCCAACATTTCCCCACATAAAAAAACGGCGGGATTAGATTTTAATTGCAACTGCGAACTCAGCACTTCACGGCGCACACCACCTGCACAACTAATCGCTTCTTCAATCGGACGAAAACCTGTTAAAGGAATCTGGAGTTGCTTAATCTGCTGAGCCAGTTGTTCAGGGTGATTCCAGTGTTCTTTTGCAACCAACTCTCGTACTAAATTTGCCTTGGCTGCATCTAAACCAGCTTTACGCCAAACATTACTTAACGACTGTTTTTTCGTGGGTTTCAACCGTACAGCCAATTCGTGAACCGTGACATCAGGCAGCAAATCGAGCTTCAAAATTAAAGACTGTTGTTGCTTCTGCTGTGCGCGAAGCGCTCGTCCTTGCTTATAGACCAAACCACTTTCTAGACCGTAATGGGTGATCACGATATCGCCCATACTTTTTTCTGTATCACCCACCCATGCTGCGATACGTTTCAGGGGTTGACCGAAAACGGGTTGCATGTAGCTTGACCATTCATGTTCTACCCCAGCATTACTGGCTTGAAAAGGTTCAATTTCATCGCCATCCAACCAATCTTGCCATGCACCATCACTACCGAGCTGAGACCATGACACTGCTCCACAGGCCAAGACAATGGCATCATAGCTCTGGCTATGTACTTGATCACTGACCAAAGACTTGATTTCAAGCGTATGCTCTTTGAGGCTGAGGCATTGATGACGATAATGAAACTTGATGCCTAATCCAACCAAGCGTTTCAACCATGCACGTAATAAAGGCGCGGCTTTCATTTCAATCGGGAAAATACGCCCAGACGTTCCAACATAGGACTCAATGCCTAAACCTTTCATCCATGCTTGAATCCATGCGGCATCCCACTCACGAATCCAAGGCGCCAACCATTGGGCTTGATCATAACGACCGATAAACTGCTCCACAGGTTCTGCATGAGAGATATTCAGTCCTGTTTTACCCGCCATCAGGAACTTACGTGCAGCTGATGGTTTTTGTTCAAATACATCGACCTGAACCTCATATTGGCTCAACACTTCTGCCGCCATCAAACCTGCTGGGCCCGCCCCAATAATTGCAATACGCTTTGGCATGATTTATTCAGCTTGATCTGAAGATTGCGCCTGTGAGTTCAGACCTTGCAAAGCCTGAAACACGTCAAAACGTGTGCAATACCCTTCAGGTTTGGTGATGATCAACTGTTGGCAGAGCTCGCCTCGTTCTAAATATTTAATTTCAAAATGCGTACGTGCAGAATGATCCGCAATGCGCTCTTTCACAAACGGTAATTTCCATACCTCAATCAACTGTTGCTGTGCTTCTTCGATATATTCTGGAATATTGCTGGCTAGAGTGATTTGTCCACCCACTTGTAAACGTGAAATCAGAAATTCAAAAAATGGCATATTCAACCAGCGTTGCGCAGGATTATGCGGTTCAGGATTCGGATAAAGAATAAAGAACTGCTCAACTTGCTGTGGCTGCAAAGCATGCACCACCCACGGCAGAGCATCGGCATGTACCAGTTGTAAATTCTGCTGACCTTCCAAGCCATGTTGTTTCTGCATCGCTACAAACTTTTCACGGGTTCGCTCAACCGCAATCAGCTTTTTCTCAGGGTGATTGGCCGTAAACAATAAGGCATGTTTACCCTTGCCCGCCCCAATTTCCACACAAATAGGATCACGGCTGATCATTTTGAAATCACGAGGGGCTTGCATACGCTGGGCTTGAAATTGACGAATTGGCATAATCAGATCAAACTAAGAAAAAACCGCATCAGTCTAACAACTGCCAACGTTTTTGCCTATTTCAATCCGAAAATTTTATCTGGAGCACATCATGCCACATACGTTTCCATGCCCGCGCTGTGGTGAAATGAGCCAATGGGAAGATAACGCCTTTCGTCCTTTTTGTTCAGAGCGTTGTAAGCTAATTGACTTAGGCGCATGGGCAAACGATGAATATCGCCTCCCAACACAAGATGCTCCACAGGCCGATAATTCTGAAGAATAATCTGCCTTATTTCATGATATTTTTCATATTTTGATGAGAATTGTTCACTATTTAATTGATCAATATTTATTCAAAAATAATATTCTTCATCTATAATCCTCCTTAGGTTTTTACTCACTCACATTTGAATAAATCATAAAAATAAACCTTATAGGAGGAGGAAAAGATGAATCTACTCAGTAAAATTATTGTCATTATTGCGTCTTTACTTTCGGTCAGTAGCTTGATGTTTGGCATCTATATACAAGATCTGTTGATCCTTTCGGTTGGGCTCTTATTCGCCTTATTCTCCATCGTGTTTGCTCTCGAAACTCAACACATTTTGAATAATCCATTTCGAAAATAAAAAAGTCAGCACCAGCTGACTTTTTTATTTTCAACTAGACAGCGAAACACTTAGCCTGCTTTTCCTGCCACAAAAGGGTTATGTTGTTTTTCAAAGCCAATAGTACTGATTGGGCCATGTCCTGAAATAAACTGTGTCTCATCAGGTAAGCTAAAGCATTCGCGCTGAATAGAGTCAATCAACTGCTGATGATTACCACGCGGAAAGTCGGTACGACCTATTGAGCCTTTAAACAACACATCGCCTGTCCACAGTAATCCATAGTTCTTATTATAGAACATCACATGACCCGGGGTATGCCCAGGGGCAAAACGCACTTCAAACTCTTCATTTCCCAGTTTAAGAACTTCTCCGCCTTCAAGCCATGTCGTGACATCTACCTTTTCCGGAATAGGAAAACCATAACGTTGCGAAACTTCTTGGATCATATCCAACCAAAAAGCATCTTCTTTATGCGGGCCAATCACAGGGACATCCCACAGTTTTTTTAATGCCCCGACTGCTCCAGCATGGTCTAAATGTCCATGCGTCAACCACAGCGCTTTTACTGTCAGACCCAACGCTTCGATTTCTGCTTTAAGTTTCTCAGGCTCTCCACCTGCATCAATTAAAATTGCTTCTTTACTGTCACTGTCCCAAACAATCGAACAGTTCTGCTGAAATGCCGTTACAGGCACAATTTTAACTTGCAACATAGCGTGTCAACCTCAATTCGTTTTGCTGGCTAATGTCTGTTTTAAGGCATCAAGATTAGCCTGAACCAAAGTATTGAGCAATTGCAAATGATCTCCGCGGCTGTTCAAGGCTGGAATATATTGATACCGCTCTCCACCGTGAGACAAAAACAATTCAGCATTCTGAATCGCCAATTCCTCTAAAGTTTCTAAGCAATCCGCTGAAAACGCAGGGCTCATAATTTGTACCGACTTCACTCCTTGCTCTGCCCATTCGGTCAGTAAGGCATCGGTATATGGTTTTACCCATTCTTGCTTGCCAAAGCGAGATTGGAAACTGATGGCCCATTCATTCTCTGCCAGTCCCAACTCTTCTGCCACCAACCGCCCTGTGATGCGACAACGGTCGGCGTAGGGATCGCCTTTATCGGCATAAGGCTGTGGAATACCATGAAAAGACATTAACAGCTTTTCAGCCCCCCCATGTTCAGCACGGAAATCGCGCACACTTTGCGCCAAAGCCTGAATGTATAAAGGGTGCTGATAATAATCGCGAATAATACTCAACCCCGGCAAATTGCGTTGTTTGGGAATCCACTTCGCGAAAGCATCATATAAAGGCGCGCTAGATGTTGCAGAATACTGCGGAAACAAAGGAAAAAGCACAATATGATCTTGAGGGTTTTGACTCAACTCAGCAAGCAAAGGCTGAATACCAGGATTGCCATAGGTCATCGCAGGGACGATATTCAATTCAAATTCGGGATTATCCACAAGAAGTTGCTGTTCTAATGCAGTAACTTGGGTTAGCAAAATCTCTCGCATTGGCGAGTCATTACCCCACACCATTTCATAAGCATGGGCAACACGCTTCGGACGAAACGGCAAAATAAATAAACGAAGAATAATCTGCCAAAGCGGTTTGGGAATTTCAATCACACGCGAATCAGATAAGAACTGATCTAAAAAGCGACGCACTGCGGAAGCCGTCGGTGCATCTGGCGTCCCCAAATTTGCCAAAATAACAGTCACTTTTGCTTTTGCTGCAGTAGACATTCAGCCCTCGTTGCTCGTTTTTGAATGTCCCTACTGTAACAGTTTTCCTTTCATTTTCTAAATGGATAACTACGAAGACTGAAATTGGAAAGCCCGATCATTTTCCAATAAATTACTCTCCAAAAGCTTACTGGCTTTTGGGGTCAACTGCCAAAGCATACGTTGGCGATCATCCCGACCCGACTGAACGATCCAATCATTTTGACGCATTTGCATTTTAATACTATGTAAGGCACGAATATTAATTTGTGAACGAGCAACCGCATGCGCACGTGGCATTTCTTGCCGTGCATCATTTAAACCCGTTTCATTTAAATATTCATTCATGCGTTTTGAAAAATACTCTTCAGGCGTTGGATGAATAAATGTCGAACCCAGAACCGAGAGTAACTGTGCCCAGGTCATCTGCTTTTGAATTTTCAGTTCCTTAAAGTTTCCATCCTGATAAGCATGCATCCGATAATCAAATACAAAAAACTCATGCATAGCTACTTTCGGCAATGTCAGGAATGGATCGACTTCGCGTTTACCTGCTTCGGTTTCTAACTGCATCACCTTCGCTTTGAGCTTATCTATCTCGTCATGCAATACTTGGGTATTCTGTGGACGAACCCAGCCCGATACAGGATAACGCTCCAACATCTGGGTCATATTCAAACGAACAGCCATCTCCAAATCACGCATCGTTCTATACGTAAAAACCTGATCAACTTCCTGTTGCAGTAGTTTTCTAAAATCTTTGAATTTTTCACGTAACTCAGGCTTGTCATCATGCAAATTAGGATCACGCGCATCTGGATCATCATGCATAAAGACAATAATCGGCTTTTGTTTGGTCACTGCATAAATGTATTCGAGATGCATATAGCCGACACCCGATACAGACTGCTCACCGTACTTGCTTCCAAGCAACAAAATGACATAGTCACAGTCATCAATCTGACGGCGTGCAAAAGCCGTTGAAAGTGGTGTCCGTTGTTCTAATCCCCAAGAAAAAAAACCCATGCCTACTAAAGTCTGGGCCAAAATCATCCGTTCTGGTTGCATTTCACTTCCAGAGGTCGTAATAAAAACTTGATAACGCTTATCGAGCATCGGTTATCCTCATTATTTTTCGCAGTATCCCATCCCCCAATTTTAACTAGATGGATACAGCGACTAACTCAAGCATGTTAGGTTTCAATTTTTTGACTATATATCAAAATACTAGACTCATTTTTATAAAAATCAATCCGATATATTCGAAATTGTCCAATTTAATTCTGGTTCAAGCAGAAGTTCTAAGATGGGTCTTAAACTTTCTGCGTTATTTCCACTGACAAAACATTCGATTCGAACATCATCAGCATGATTTTGTTCAAATAATAACTCATTTTTGATTAAAATACGGGCTGTTTGTCGTGCAACTGCCTGCCCAGAGTCAATTAATGTCAGTTTCTGACCAAAAATAGATTGTATCGCTATTTTCAAAAAAGGGTAATGGGTACAGCCTAAAACTAAGTAATCTGCGCCTTGATCGACAACAGGTTGTAAAATATCTTTTAAAATGGCTAAACATGCCGCACTCATCTGTGCGCCACTCTCAACAAAAGGCACTAAATCTAAACAAGTCACAGGAATTACGCTAACGCCCGAAGGTTGCGCAAATTTTTCGACGACGTCTTTGATGAGCTGTCCACGAAAAGTCGCAGGAGTGGCCAGTACAGCCACGGTTTTAGATTTACTTTGTAGTACTGCAGGCTTCAAGGCAGGAACAAGGCCAATAATCGGAAAGCTATCGCCATAATGTTCACGTAAATAATCCAAACTAAAGGCTGAAGCGGTATTACATGCTACAACGGCAACTTTACAGCCTTGGCGGTACAACCATTCAATAGCATGTGCAGACAGCTCTCGAATATTTTGGTCATCACGTGGACCATAAGGCACGTGTGCAGTATCGGCAAAATAAATAAAGCGTTCATTCGGCAAATGCTTGGCAATTTCTTGAGCGATGGATAAGCCACCTATTCCCGAATCAAATATCCCGATTGGCGCATCGGCTGTCGCTTTTGGCATGGGGTTGATCAGGGGAAATAAGGGCTGAATGGCACTCATGAGGACTCGTTGCAGTATAAAGTTAAAAGATCAATCAAGCTTAAACCTCAGGTGCCTAATTGCAATAGCAAATCACCACTTTGTAAGCACAGTTTAGCCTGTCCATCTGCATCGTCGCTTAGCTCACCCATTTCCACCAAATGAAAAAAAGCAGCACGCTGAATCAGTGCATTGATGCCAAAGCGAACATGCACATAAGGACGTAGCTCTCCTTGGAAGGTACGCATAAAAATGGGATGGGCTTCATCGACGATCACCACATCCTGTGTAGTCGTGGTCAGTTGTAGGTAGATTTTTCCTGCAATTTCGACTTGATCGACCTGATTGACAAATAAAGGCTCATCTTCAACCTCGATTTCAATCTGCTCGACAGGGGTTTTGAGATAAAACTTATCTTCTTCTTTCCAAAGTACCGTTGCAAATAGCTCAATCATGGCTGGGCGTTTGATCAATTGACCTTCGTGCCACCATTCTCCATTGGCCAAAACCTTCAAATCCATTGCGCCACAATGCTTTGGGTGCCATTGATCTAAAGGAGGGATTGACCTTTTGTGACCGGACTGTCCATCTTTTATGTATTGTGCAATATCAGTTAAGTTTTTATTATCAGCAATAGCTACTTTTTTCGTCGGATTTGCTGAGTTGTGCTGCTTATCCATAAAATTCATGCCTGTCTGACGGAAAAATAATATGATTCAGCCAATTGGCTAGAACTCGGTTTAAACCTATACTAGCTCACAATATAAAAGACACGATGATAAATTTTGTGTCTGGGAACTAAGAACACTCATGGCAGCACCGTTCTTTGAGTCAAAACGGTTGCCACCTTTAACCATATGAGGAGTCCTACATGGAACACATCGAACGTGAATCGATGGAGTTTGACGTAGTCATCGTAGGCGCAGGCCCTGCTGGCCTTTCTGCTGCGATTAAAATTCGTCAACTTGCAATTGAAAACAACCTTAATGATCTGTCCGTTTGTGTCGTAGAAAAAGGCTCTGAAGTTGGTGCGCATATCCTTTCAGGTGCTGTGCTCGAACCGCGTGCGATCAATGAGTTGTTCCCAAACTGGAAAGAAGAAGGCGCGCCTTTAAATGTTCCAGTAACTGAAGATAAAACCTATTTCTTAATGTCTGCTGAAAAGTCACAAGAAGCGCCGCACTGGATGGTTCCTAAAACCATGCACAATGATGGCAACTATGTGATTTCACTTGGTAACGTAGTGCGTTGGTTAGGCCAAAAAGCTGAAGAATTAGAAGTTTCTATTTTCCCAGGTTTTGCTGCATCTGAAATTCTTTATCATGCTGATGGTACGGTTAAAGGCATCCAAACCGGTGATATGGGAATTGGTAAAGATGGTGAACCAACACATAACTTTACCCCAGGCTATGAACTACATGCCAAATACACGATTTTTGCTGAAGGCTGCCGTGGTCATTTAGGTAAGCGCCTGATTGCCAAGTTCGATCTCGATAAAGATGCAGACCCTCAACACTATGGTATCGGCATCAAAGAACTATGGGAAATCGACCCTGCGAAACACAAGCCAGGTTTGGTGATGCACGGGGCAGGTTGGCCTCTAGCTGAAACAGGTTCTTCTGGTGGTTGGTGGTTATATCACGCTGAAAACAACCAAGTCACTTTGGGTATGATCGTGGACTTATCTTACGAAAACCCACACATGTATCCATTTGCAGAAATGCAACGCTGGAAAACGCATCCACTGATTAAGCAGTATCTTGAAGGTGGTAAGCGTATTTCTTATGGCGCACGTGCTGTAGTGAAAGGCGGTTTCAACTCACTGCCGAAGTTTAGCTTCCCAGGTGGTTCTTTAATTGGTGATGATGCAGGCTTCCTAAACTTCGCTAAAATTAAAGGCTCTCATACGGCTATGAAGTCTGGCATGTTGTGTGGCGAAGCGGTATTCGAAGCGATTCAAGCAGGCGTTGAAAAAGGTGGTGATCTTGCCATTGCACGTGTGCTTGAAGGTGAAGACTTCTTTGCAAAAGAGTTAACCGCTTATACAGACAAGTTCAACAACAGCTGGTTAAAAGAAGAGTTATATCGTTCTCGTAACTTTGGCCCAGCAATGCACAAATTTGGCACGTTCGGTGGTGGTGCATTTAACTTCATCGACCAAAATGTGTTTAAAGTCCCGTTTACATTGCATGACTTAGTGCCTGACTTCAGTACACTGAAAACTGTAGATGCGGCAACATTTAAGCCGAACTATCCAAAACCAGATGGTAAGCTGACTTTTGACCGTTTATCTTCAGTATTTGTATCGAATACCGTACATGAAGAAAATCAGCCAGCACACTTGAAACTGACTGATGCTTCTATTCCTGTAAATATAAACTTACCAAAATGGGACGAGCCAGCTCAGCGCTACTGCCCTGCTGGTGTTTATGAAATTATGGAAGAGAATGATGGTTCGAAGCGTTTCCAAATTAACGCGGCTAACTGTGTGCACTGTAAAACATGTGATATTAAAGATCCGTCTCAGAACATTACTTGGGTAACTCCTGAGGGTGGCGGTGGTCCGAATTACCCGAATATGTAATTCCTTGCGACACGGCAAAGCGGTTACTTTGCTAACCGTGTCTCATACCCGAACATGTAATGTTAGAAAAGGCTTACGCTGAGGCATATTTCCGCACAGATGATCTCTTTTAGATTAAAAAAATCCCTTCAGCACTGAAGGGATTTTTTTAATTAATAGGCATCTGACTTTCTGCTAAAAACCATCACCGTTGGCCCTATCGCAGTATGCCCAACTCCATGATCTTGATAAATTTCAATCCGATAATTATCACACTGATAGACATATTTATTTTCAACTTGTTTCCAGCCGTTTTGCGCCACCTGAAATCTTTTTAAGACTCGACTTTTAAAAACATCTAAATCGGTTTCATACGTCGCAAGTGGCCCATCTAAAAAACTTAAACTGTATGAAACAATCATTTTAGAATGTGGGTCATAACGAATATGCTGAACCCAGCTCACACCTGCTTTTTTAATTGGTGTATCCACACCTTGTGCAAATTCAAACTGATAATTATCACCCCCTAAAATAACCGTTTTTTCGGTGGGATGGTGCTGTTGAAATTCACGAATATGCTGTCCAATTTTTAAACCTGCAACATTCATTGTTCTTACAGGAACTTCACAAGATTTTGCCCAAGAAATTGAACAAAATAATGCAAAAAGATGAGCCCATAAGAATACAGTTATTTTTTTCATTCTGATTTGCTTGGATGAACGTTATTTCTTTTTCTCTACTCAAGCTCATTTTAAAAGACCAAGACAAATCTCCTAACCTTTTTTAACCAAATAATGAAATTCCTTATTGCCATTTTCATCTAAACGTTCTTCTTGTAATAACAATTCATGCCCAAGATGCATACAAAATTTGGGAATATCCCAAGAAGTTGAATTGTCCGTTGCAAACACCTCAACCACATCCCCCGATTTAGACTTGCGAATGGCCTGATGCAGCATCATCACAGGTTCAGGACAACGTAAACCACGGGTGTTTAATTGAATGCTTGGGCTTCGTTCCAAATCAGACATATTCAAACTCAAAAATTTAAAAACCTGCCAATTTTAACACAACTCACCTTTCTACATTTCAATTCAATCACCCTTCGACGGCTCAAGTCTGCTATTTCAAAACATTTGATCTGATCATTCACTCAATCCTTGCTTAATTACAATAGACAACTGTGTTTTCTACGGTATGATAAAATTAAGTTTTTTAGATATTAAGCGTCTTTAGGAAAGATCATGCACGAGGAATCAGGCCCGTCGTGGGGAATGCGTGGCTTACGCAAATGGTTAGGTACCGCGCCAGAAACTCGCGATGAACTGTTAAAGTTAGTTCAAGATTCACGTCGTTTTTTAGAACCCGACACTGTTGCGATGTTAGAAGGCGTATTAGACCTTCCAGCAACCAAAGTCCGCGAGGTCATGACACCGCGTACATCCATGATCAGCCTACAAGAAGATGATGAGTTACTCGACATTTTACATACTTTGGTTGAGTCAGCACATTCACGTTTCCCTGTCTTTTCATCAGATCAACCTGACAATGTCGTTGGCATTTTGTTAGCGAAAGACTTATTGCCTTTCTTGACTGAACCAAACAATAAAGTGGATATACGTGCGCTAATGCGCCAGCCTTTATTTGTGCCTGAAAGTGCACGTTCAGACCAAGTGCTTCGCATGTTGAAAAATACCCAAACGCATATTGCAGTGGTGATTGACGAATACGGTACAACCTCAGGTTTGGTAACGCTAGAAGACATTTTGGAAGAAATTGTCGGTGAAATTGAAGATGAACACGACAAAATTGATGAAGAAGCGGAATATATTATTCCTGACAATGACCCAACCACGGCAAATACCTGGCTGGTTCAGGCACTTACACCAATCGAACACTTTAACAATCTTTTAGATGCAGACTTTTCTGATGATGAGGTTGAAACTGTGGGCGGTTTATTGCTTCAAGAAATTGGTTTAGTGAGTGATTTACAAGGTCAGGTGATTGATCTTGGAAATTGGGAATTTACCATTGTAGAAGCAGATGCACGTTCTATTCATCTGATTCGAGCCGTTCGTAAATGAGAGCTTACTTTGACAAACTGTTAACCCCTACTTCACAACAAAAACAGTTACCTTTAATTTATCCGCTTTTAATTGCCTTATTTTCTGGTGCTATTTTTAGTTTTGCACTAGCTCCGTATTACTATTGGTGGCTGGCAATTCTATCCCCAGCACTGCTCTATGCGACTTTACGCAAACGCAGTGCAAAGCAGGCCTTTGGCATTGGTTGGGCCTATGGTTTTGGCCTATGGTTCGTGGGGGCTTTTTGGCTCTATACTTCCATTCATGTCTATGGCGATACCAATAGTGCCTTAAGTGTCGGCATGATCGGGATTATGGCCTTGGTCATGGGCTTATTCACGGCTGTCCAAAGCTTTATTTACCGCCGTTTTTTCCCTGAAACACCACTGACCTTCGCCCCGCTTTGGGTGCTTTTTGAATGGGCAAAAACGTGGGTCTTCACAGGCTTCCCTTGGCTGTTTGCAGGCTATGCCTTTACCGAACGTTTACTGGATGGTTATGCGCCATTATTTGGTATCTTCGGGGTGTCGTTTGTGGTCTTGGTTTTGGCCTGTGCACTGGTCGAAGTTTTAAACCGCCGCATCTTCTGGGTCATTCCTTCTGCCTTATTGGTACTTGGTGCATGGGGTGCATCAAAAATTGAGTTCGTCTCCGCAAAAAATACGCCACCACTATCGGTTTCTTTAATTCAGGGCAATATCCCGCAAGACTTAAAATGGCTCACTGAATATCAATTGAAAACACTCGGAATCTATGCCGATTTGACTAAAACAGAATGGGGACGTGACCTCATTGTTTGGCCTGAATCCTCTATTCCGATGTTCCAAAGTGATATCGAACCCTTTTTAGCTGCGATGACTGCGCAAGCCAAGAAAAGTAACACGGCGTGGGTCACGGGTATTCCGTATTGGGATATTTCAGGCTCTGAAGCGGCAGGTCGCCCCCTATACTACAACAGCATTATGGCCAATGGTGCTGAAGCTGAAGGCCTCTATAAAAAGCAACGTTTGGTGCCTTTTGGTGAATATATTCCGCTATCTGGTTTACTGAAATGGGTCTTGCCAGCTATGCAAAATGATCCGTCGATGAGTGGTTTCTCACGTGGCGAGCAACAGCAAAAACCGCTGTCTATTCATCAGCAGCATTTAGGTGCTGCGATTTGTTATGAAGTGGCTTATCCGAACTTGACGCGTCGCAATGCCAGCCAAAGTGATTTCTTGGTAACGGTTTCCAATGATGCATGGTTTACAGGAACCGCAGGCCCTTTACAGCATTTACAAATGGTTCAAATGCGTGCCAAAGAAAATGGGCGCTGGTTTATCCGTGCCACCAATACAGGTGTGACGGCATTTATTGACCATCAGGGACATATCGTAAAACGTGCTCCGCAAGATGTGGCAACCGTACTTCGTGGCGAACTACCTGCCATGCAAGGTCAAACACTATATACCCGTTTAAGTGACTGGCCAATTTTAGGTTTTTCAGTCTTTTTACTGATCTTGGGTTGGATCTATCGTCCACGTAAAGTCGATGTATCGTTTAAGTCCCGTCGATGATTCCTATTGTTAAATCAGACTTTTCCAAAGAAAACCCAAGCTGCGCTTGGGTTTTTTCTTTTTCAGCTACAGTAACTTGGTGCCTACTGGAACATCTATATCAGGCACACACAGCACCACGCCTGCATCTGAATCATGAAAGCCTGTCACTAAGCACTCAGACTGGATAGGACCAATTTGTTTCTTCGGAAAGTTAACCACTGCTACCACCAATTTACCCAATAACAGTTCAGGTTGATAACGCTCGGTAATCTGTGCACTCGATTTCTTAATGCCAATCTCATGACCAAAGTCGACATGTAAAATATAAGCAGGCTTACGTGCTTGCTCAAAGACTTCGGCCTGAATAATACGTCCGACTCGGAGCTCGACTTTTAAAAAATCTGCCCAATCAATCTGTTCCATATTTCACTCTATCTTTATATTTTTTACAGTATAGAGAGCGAACACTAGGATCATATACGACGAAACAGACAAGCGATCCTATCTTTCTGCCATTCTTCATGACGCAATAAAAAACCGAGCGTATATGCTCGGCTTTTTATCACAACGATGCATGTCAGTATTAAATTTGACTGACCAAATAGGACACCATA
The DNA here is from genome assembly GCF_003231195.1 of Acinetobacter sp. WCHAc060042. NCBI lineage: Bacteria > Pseudomonadati > Pseudomonadota > Gammaproteobacteria > Moraxellales > Moraxellaceae > Acinetobacter > Acinetobacter sp. WCHAc060042. The sequence goes on along the minus strand of NZ_QKVN01000006.1, from coordinate 69,144 downwards.
CCGGCTAAAAAGAGCATCGGGGTATAACGATAAACCATAACTACTTTTTGTTCTAATGCTGTAATCTGTACTTGATCGAGTGTGAGTACGGTTGCTTTTAAAGCGGACCAAAAGCTCAAAACTGCCCATGTGCTGAACAGACTGATTGCAAAGAAGCCTACCATAATTTGACTACTGCCTTCAGTCGATTGCCAGAGACTTAAAACACCTTGAGCAACAGGAAGCATACTCAAAATCAAAAGAACAGATTTGAGCATCGACCAATGGAATTGGCTAACGTCATCCAACAAGGTTAATGCTTTCATTCTATTCTCCTCAGGCAAATCAGTTGCCATTAAGAACATTATGCAAGGATTTAAATAAATAAAAAGCCTATTTTTATCCATAATTTACATTATTTGTAATCAATAAATATGGGAATAATTCTTATTATAAATCTCAACCATTATTATTATATTTAATATTTTAAAATCAAAAACTTAGATATTAATTTTAAATTAAGATGTATTATCATTACAGTGTCTATTGGCATAAGCTATGCACTGTAATGATATATTCAATTAAAGCCAATATATAATAATTCTCAATTAAGGTTGATACTGAATATCAGCATTGGTTTCTTCACCACCTTGTTGTCCATCCGCACCAAAAGAATATAAATCAAATGGTCGTCCATCGCTCCCAGGTGCAACATATTGAATGTCATTGTCCCAACTGTCTTTGGGATATCCACCTTTCACATAACCGCCTGGCAACCAATTTTTTGCAGACTCAGGCTTATTCACCAAAGCGTCAAGTCCACCCTCTTGCATCGAAGGGTATTTACCATTGTCCAATTTATATTGATCCAATGCTGCGGCAACCCCTTTAAGCGTAATAACGGTGGTATCCACTTTGGCTTTTTCACCGCGTCCCATCACATTAGGAACAATTAAGGCTGCCAACACACCTAAAATAACAATCACCACCATAACTTCAATTAAAGTAAAACCTGAAGCTTGGCGTCTATAGATTTTTGATTGCATGTGAATTTTCTCTTCCATCTTATATTTTTAAAATTAAATCATATTGTTCATGTTGACGATCGGTAGCATCACGGCAATCACAATCACCAAGACAATGCTTGCCATCAAAACCAACATCAATGGCTCAAGTAAAGCCAGCAAGGTCGATATCAGCGTTGTCACTTCTCGGTCTTGCATGGTCGATGCGCGCTCTAACATCCGATCCAATTCACCCGAGGTTTCACCACTTTTAATCATTTGTACCATCATCGGTGGGAAATAACCACTACGCTCCAACTGGGTCGCCAGGTTTCCACCTTCGGTCACTTTTTCTGCGGCATGATTGACCGCATCGCGAATCACCCAGTTATTACTCACTGCCGCGCCAATTTTTAACGCATCCACCAAGGGCACACCTGACTGGGTCAAAATCGACAAGGTGCTGGCAAAGCGTGCAGCATTTATACCACGCGAAAGTTTACCGAATAATGGCAGTTTGAGCGTTAAGCGATCAAAGGCATAATGCCCTGCTGTGGTTCTTAAAAATCGCAATAATAAGCCGATGCCTAACACACTGCCCACCAATAAAAACGGCCATGCCACGCGAATAAAATCACTGGCTTTCATCAAAGCCACAGTAATCCATGGTAAGGCATCTTTGCTTTGGTCAAAGGTTTTGACAATGTCAGGCACCACATAGGTCATGAGTCCCATCACAATGGCAAAAGACATCAGCATTAAAATAATCGGGTAAATCATCGCGCCTTGGATTTTCTTTTGCATCGCAAAGCGGTTTTCAGTGTAGTCTGCCAACTGATCTAAAATTAAGTCCAAATGTCCCGAACGCTCGCCAGCGGCAATCGTGGCAATGTACAACTCTGGAAAACGCCCCGACTGCTGTAAACCTTGTGCTAATGAATGACCTTCCAATACTTTAGAACGGACTGACATCAACAGGTTTTGTACGTGTGCTTTTTCTGACTGCTTTCCGACCGCACGAATGGCTTCTTCCAAAGGAATGGCCGCAGCGACAAGGACAGAAAGTTGACGTGTCAATAAAGCCAAATCATAAGCGGTAATTTGTTTTTGAAACCATGTTTTGCTGCTGTGCTTATCTTTTTGTTCAACAGGATCAACCGAGACTGGAATCAGCGCTTTATCACGAAGTTGTTGCCGAATTTGACGCGCTGAATCCCCTTCGAGCACGCCTTTTTGCTGCTTTCCTGCGGCATCGAGTGCGGTAAATTGATATGCTGGCATGATTACGCTTTCTAATTGTCCATTTAGTTATTTGGTGCTGTTGCATGTCAGCATCAAAATCATTCATATTCTAAGTTATAAATTATGTCATCACTCTAACACAACTCATTCATCACACAATCACAATTTCATCAGGACATTTTGAGCTTTTTATGCCAGAGAATACACTTTCCACCACACCGAGCTACCGTATTCGTGTGGCTGTTCCTGTTTATCTATATGACTGTTTTGACTATAGTTTAACGGCTGAACAATACCACCAAGCTGAAGTCGGTGCACGTGTGGCTGTCTCATTTGGTCGCCAAAATGTGGTCGGTGTCATTGTTGAGAAACTCACTGATGAGAAACCACTCGATTTAGGCTTTAAACTCAAAGCCATAACTGAGTTGCTCGATGACAGCGCTATTTTAGATGCTAAAGTTTTAAGTTTATTGACATGGGCAGCACAATATTACCAATTTCCGATTGGTGAAGTGATGCATGCCGCGTTACCTAGCTTTTTACGCCAAGGTAAGCCTTACAACCTATTGGCACGGATGTGGAAGCTGATTGATGACCATGCCGAAGACAAATTAAAGCGTTCTGAAAAACAACAAGATGCCTATAAAATTTTAAAACTACATCCCACAGGAACTTCTGAAAACATTTTAAATTTGGCTGGTGTAGAAACAACAACCTTAAAAACCTTAGAAAAAAAGCAAATCACCCAGTGCATCCTTGAAGCTCAAGACTTTAAACCGCAAGCCATGACACTGGCACAAATGCCTCTCACCCCCAATGAGGACCAAAAGCATGCCATTCAGCGTATTTTAAAAGTACGGAACAGCTATCAAGCGTTCTTACTCGATGGCTTAACGGGTAGTGGTAAAACTGAAGTCTATTTGCAAGTCATGCAAGAGGTTTTAAAACAAGGCAAACAAGTCTTGGTTTTAGTGCCTGAAATTGGTCTCACCCCACAAACAGTGAGTCGTTTTCAATCTCGCTTTCACTGTCATATTGCGCTACTACATTCAGGTTTGAATGATTCTAAGCGCCTGCAAGCTTGGCAAAGCGCACAAACAGGTAAAGCCTCAATTGTGATTGGCACACGTTCTGCCATCTATACGCCCCTTCCACATCTGGGTTTGATTGTCTTAGATGAAGAGCACGACTTATCATTCAAGCAACAAGAGGGCTTCCGCTACCACGCTCGTGATGTGGCCTTATACCGTGCACACTTAGAAAACTGTCCAATTATCCTCGGCTCTGCAACGCCCAGTATCGACAGTTATGCACTGGTCGAACAAAGTAAAATGATCCGCTTGGAACTGAACCAGCGGGCTGGTGCAGCAGTCATGCCAAAAATGCATGTGATTGATCTAAAAGTGGCACAAAAGCAAAATGGTATCAGCCAACAACTAATTCATGAAATACAGAAGCGTTTAGACAAAAAAGAACAGGTCTTGGTTTTTTTAAACCGTCGAGGCTATGCGCCCGTGTTAATCTGCGAGAGTTGTGGCTGGCAATCAAAATGCCCACATTGTGATGCCAATTTCACCGTACATCGAAAGCCTTATCAGCATCTCCACTGTCACCACTGTGGCACCATCCACCGTATGCCTGAGCACTGCCCGCAGTGTCAACATAATGAACTGAAACCGATTGGTTTAGGTACCGCAAAAGTTGAAGAAAACCTACAAGCGTTATTTCCCAATTTTGACGTGATTCGGGTTGATCGCGACTCCACCAGTCGAGTCGGTAGTTGGCAAAAAATTTATAATAAAATCCAAAAAAGCGAACCGATCATTTTACTCGGCACACAGATGTTAGCCAAAGGACATCACTTTCCTTATGTGACTTTGGTGGCGATTTTAGACATCGACTCAGGCTTACTCAGTGTTGACTTTCGTGCCACAGAACGTACCGCACAGCTCATCATCCAAGTTGCGGGACGCGCTGGACGTGGTGAGAAAAAAGGTGAGGTCTATTTACAAACTCTACGTCCAGATCATCCTTTGCTGAATACCCTTTTGGAATCGGGCTATCGTAGCTTTGCCAAGCAAACACTGAAAGAGCGTAAAGCTGCATGGATGCCCCCTTATCGCTATGCAGCTTTATTGCGCTGTGAGTCTAAACAACAAGAACTGAACCAAAGTTTTTTACAAGAACATGCACAAGCCCTGCGCCAAGCCTCAGAAAACACTATTGATATTTGGGGACCTATTCCTGCACCAATGGAACGTAAAGCTGGGCGCTATCAGGCGCATATGGTACTGCTCTCAAAAGACCGTGCACGTATGCACTTCTATATTCGTCAGTGGTGGCAAAATGTCTGGCACAACAAGCCGCATGGCATGAAATTAAGTCTCGATATTGACCCACAAGAGTTAAGTTAAGACCGTAGGTGAATAAGGCTTAGACCTGAGTCGCATTCTCCCTTAAACTTTAAACATAAAGAAAAAAATTTAGGACAGGGCAATGTCTCTACTGCTTCAAATCACCCTCTTTTTGGCTGCGGCACTGATGATCGTTCCGCTAGCCAAACGGCTCGGGATTGCCACCGTACTCGGCTATTTATTTACAGGTATTTTACTTGGCCCCAGTGTTTTAAATGTCGTCCATGACCCTGAGGATATTCATAAACTCGCTGAATACGGTGTGATTTTCTTGATGTTCATTATTGGACTGGAACTCCGACCACAACGTCTATGGGAAATGCGTAAATCCATATTCGTGATGGGGAGCTTACAAGTCGCTGTCTGCGGAATTCTACTCGCTTGCATCGTCTTTTTTGCCTTGCAACAACAGATTGCAGCCAGTGTTGTGATTGGTTTTGCCCTCGCTCTTTCCTCGACAGCCTTCGTTCTGCAACTTCTGAGCGAAAAACAACAACTCAACACCACGTTTGGTCAACAGTCCTTTTCCATTTTACTCTTTCAAGATATTGCTGCAATTCCGCTGATTGCAGTTATTCCCCTTCTTGCGGGAACAAGCTCAACCCATCATGGCATTGCCTACTTTGCCGCTATTGTTGCTACCTTTACAGGCTTATTCTTATTTAGTCGTTATCTCATGCGTCCATTTTTTCGCTTTGTGGCCAAAAGTGGCGCGCATGAACTGATTACCGCAGTCGGCTTATTTATTGTCTTAGGCGTGGTCGCGCTGATGGATGTCTTAGGTATCAGTACCACCTTGGGCGCATTTTTAACGGGAGTGTTACTTGCTGACTCTGAATTCCGTCATGAACTGGAAGCCAGTATTGCACCATTTAAAGGTCTACTTCTCGGTCTGTTTTTCATGACCGTCGGGATGAGTACCCAAGTTTCGCTCCTGTGGGAAACCCCAAGTCTGATTATTGGCGGTGCGTTATTGCTGATGTTGGTCAAACTGCTGGCATTAACGGCCATAGCTCGCTACTTCGAGTTTTCATGGCGCAATAGTTTGATGCTGGCAACCTGTTTGGCACAAGGCGGTGAATTTGCTTTTGTAGTGCTCAATGTGGCCATGAGTGAACATGTGATTACACAGGCCATTTTAGAGCCGATCAACCTGATCGTGACCTTGTCGATGATTCTGACGTCTATTCTATACTGGCTAATGAGTTCTTGGGTGGTACCGCTATTTGAAAAAGAAACTACTCCCGTCTATGACGACATTCCCGATCAACACAACCCAATGATTATTGCGGGTTTCGGGCGTGTTGGACAAATTGTAGCGCGACTGGTGCACTTACAACACCAGACTTTTACAGCCATTGATAGCAATATCGACAAGGTTGACTTTGTCAGAAACTACGGTGGTAAACTCTACTATGGAGATGCCACTCAACCCGATATCCTGCGTGCCGCAGGGATCGAACATGCCAAAGTTTTTGTGTTAGCCATTGATGACATTGAGGACTCAATGAATGTGGCACGCCATATTCGACTCAACTACCCTGACCTAAACTTACTGGTGCGGGCACGAGACCGACATCATGTGCACTTGCTGCGTGATCTAGGGGTCGAACATATTTGGCGTGAAACCTATTTATCATCCTTGGGGATGGCTTATTTTGCGCTGCGCAATCTCGGAATTGCTGAAGCTGATGCTTATAAGAGCATCGAATTATTCCGCGATTATGATGAAAAACTGCTCGCACAGCAGCAAAGCATTTATAACGATGAGCAGAAAGTGTATGAAACACATCGTAACGCTTTAGCCGAATTAGAACATCTGTTTGAAAGTGATACCCAATTGCGCCAAAGCCCTGTGGGGGTTGACCTACAGCGTGAGTTACAACATGACCGAATAGATGTGACACGGGATGAAGTAAAATGACTTGTGTTTTACAATATCGTCACCATTAAGACAGGATATTGGAGAAATTTATGTCTGATTTGCGTCAACGCTTTTATATTGAAGATAGTCCTGTTCGTGGTGAAGTGGTTCATCTTGAAGAAACCCTACAAACCATCTTGGCACAGCGTGATTATGCCCCAGCAATCCAAATACTGTTAGGCGAAATGCTCAGTGCCACGGCATTGCTTGCCAGCACCCTAAAAATTAAAGGCCGTATTAGTTTACAAATTCAGGCGTCAGGTAGCTTTAAATGGGCTATGGCGGAATGCAATCACCTCGGTGAAGTACGTGCTTTGGCGGATTATGAAGCTGACCCACGTTTTAACAGCGCTGAAAGTAGCAGTACCGTGTTGAGCACACTCGTCAGCCCAGTGCTGTTTATTAATATTGAACCTGAGTTTGGTGAGCGCTATCAAGGAATTGTGGCTTTAGATAAGCCAAATCTTGCAGGTTGCTTAATGCAGTATTATGACCTATCTGCACAAATTCCAACACGTATCGTCTTAGCCAGCTCAGCTCAGCGTTCAGGCGGATTACTCATTCAACTGTTACCGCGAAATAGTGAAGAAGAACAAGAACGTGTTGACCAAGACCTTTGGCCACGTCTAACCATGTTGACGGAGACACTTAAAGCAGAAGAGTTGACTGAGTTAGACACCAGCGAAATTCTTTACCGTCTTTATAACGAAGAAGACGTTCGTTTACCCGAAGTTGAAGCATTGAAATTCGGTTGTACCTGCTCAAAAGAACGTTGTGCTCATGCGCTTGAGCAAATTGGTGTAGAAGCTGTACGTGAAACACTAGAACATCAGAACCCCATTACCATGGACTGTCAGTTCTGTAACACACAATACAGCTTTAGTGCAGAAGAAGCGCTCGGCTTGTTTGGTGAGCACTTAAGCTAAGTCTTTCTCCTAGACATAAAAAAAGAGTAGCATCGCTGCTCTTTTTTTATGTCTTAAGTTTCATAAAAGTCATATTTTTCACATAAACCATCACTCTTATTCATAGATATTTTACTGGTCATTCCATTTAAATTTCGTTATAAATAAAACCATAATTTTTTTATGCCTTTTTTATATTTATTTTTCCTCGGGGCTTGGTTGTTATGAAACGATCTGTTTATCTTTTGGCACTCACCAGTAGCTTGGCTTTCTCCTGTTTTGCAGCGTCCGACCCATTACTTGGAAAATGGAAAACTATTGATGATAAGACGGGCTACTCGCTTGCAGATGTTGAAATTCAAAAAGATAAAAATAATCTCTATAGAGCTATCATCCTGAGTACACGTGAAATTCCAGGAGCAACCAAAATAGAAAATTGCACAAAATGTGATGGTGTGAATAAAAACCAGCCGATCATCGGGATGACGACTTTAAGCCATCTCAAAGCAGATGAGACACAAGGCAACACGTATATTCAAGGTCAACTGCTCGACCCGCTCTCAGGTTTACGCTATGACGCTCAGGCACGACTCAGTAATAATGGTAAGCACTTACGGATTCGAGGAACTTCGACCGAAAATGGCGGTGGACGTAACATCATCTGGGTCAAATATTAAGTATCCCTCATCAATCAAAGCCCCTTTCATTGGGGGCTTTTTTCTTGTCATGTTTTGAAACAATAAGGAACATATCTTTACTGTAGAAATCGACTAAAAGGCTGAATAATGATTAAAACTTAATCAATTTATAAATTCTTACTTATGCCGAAGAACCATTATGAAATACTCGGTTTAACGCGAGATGCGACAGCCGATCAAATTAAAAAAGCCTACCGTAAATTGGCGCGTAAGTACCATCCTGATGTCAGCAAAGAAGCCGATGCTGAAACACGTATGCAAGAACTCAACGTAGCTTATGACACCTTGAGTGATGAAACAAAAAAAGCGGAATACGACTTTGAGCTTGACCATCCGCAAGGTGCTCACCAATTTAATCAAAATACAGGCTTTGGTGGCTTTGAGGGTGCCTTTCGGAATGCACAGGGTGGTCAACAGGCACATGATTTTTCGGGCTTTGAAGACTTATTTGGTCGTTTTGGATCAGGCTTTGGTGGATCAAATTATCAATATCAACGCCAAAATCGCACACCCCATAAAGGTGAAGACCAACATGCACGCTTAGATGTAGATTTGGATGTAGGCTTCCACGGCACCACCCAAACCATTACCTTACAGATCCCTACTTTAAATGCTTATGGCGAGGCCGAAATTCAGCGTAAAACGCTGGAAGTTAAAATTCCTAAAGGCATGAAAGAAGGACAACAGATTCGTTTAAGTGGTCAAGGACAGTCGGGTATTCAGGGGGGTGAAAATGGTGACCTCTATATCGAAATTTACTACAAAGACACAGACACCACACGTGTTGAAGGGGTCGACGTCTATCACCAATTCAACATTAGCCCGTGGGAAGCCGCTTTAGGACTGAGCACAACTGCCACCCTGCCAAATGGCCGCACACTACAAATCCAAATTCCTAAAAACGCGAAAAATGGGCAACAACTACGTTTAAAAGATCAGGGGATTCCAGCCAAAACCGCTGGGCATTTATATTTAATTTTAAATATTGTTCAACCTCCTGCGCAAAGTGAGCAAGAGCAACAGGCTTACCAAGCCTTTGCTGAAGCTTTTCCTCACTTCAAGCCGCGTCAGTCTTAAGGAGAAAATTATGACGACTATTCATTATCGTGAAATTATTTTAGACGGATGTCGACACGCTGAAATTGTTGATGAACAACATAGCTTTGATTTAAAGCATTTTGCTGAAGCTTGCGGACAAAGTCCGGAGTGGGTTTTACAGCTGTTGGAATATGACATTCTGCCTAACCGACCCGATAACCGTATTCACCAGTTTTTTGGTGATGATGTCTCACGTGCACGGCGAGCCTATCGCTTACAACGTGACTTTGATGCCAGCTTTACTGCTGTTGCAATGATGCTGGATTTAATTGATGAGGTTCAAAAACTCCGTCGTGAAGTGAAACACTTACACCTCACCGACCCAGTTAAACCAACTCAGCACTAGTTCTATAAAGAAAGATTGGCGCATGCCTTTCTTTCTTTTTTTTATGCTAAAAGAGGATTTGACGGCAACCATGAAACTTAAAGTTTGTAATAAAAAGACCAAGCACATGTTTCCTGAATACCGAGACATGATTCAACAGCTTAGAGAAGACAATCCACATTTTTCTAAAATGTTTGATGACCATGAAGCGCTGGACAAGGAAATTTGTTTACTCGAACAAGATCCTGTTCGGATTCATCGTGGAGAGATTGAGCCCCTCAAACGCAAAAAACTGTTCATCAAAGATCAGCTTTATCGCATTTTAAAAGGAGCTCAACTCAAAACCTCTTAAATTTAAATGCTCTGCAACGCCCACATATCCGACTAATAAATTGAACAAGGATAGCGTTTGCCTCAAGAGCGTCTGGTTAAAGCGCATTCGCTTTAACTGTCGATACAGAAAATCACCCAATTATTTTAATTTGGTGATTTTCTCTAAATCTTTAATCGTGCCTTTCACGGTTTGTTTAATCGGCTCATAATCCATAAACCAAAACAGGTTCATATGTTGATCCGCATGTTGTTGAGCCAGCATATCAATAACACTCTTTTCCCCGCGACCGACCAAATGCCGTCGATAGAAATAATAAAGCAACGTCATGGTGGTCATAAGCATAATGCCGAGCATAATCCAAAACCCTGTAGGTGACTTCAGCCCAGGAATAAACTCAAAATTCATTCCATATACCCCAGTCAACAAGGTCAGTGGTGCAAAAATAGCAGTGATAATCGCCAAAATACGCATGTTTTCATTGGTTTGATTAGCAATCGCTGAGAAATGCAGATCAATAGCGGCCTGTACCGCACTTCTCAAACGAATCGTGTGCTTTTGAATACGTTCAATATGACTGGTCAAATCGTCCACACGCACCAACATGATGTCTTGTTTTTCACTGCGCTTTTTCCCTTTCAAGTGCGAATAATTATCCACAATTTCATCGCGCAATTCCTGTAAAGTTTCGATCTGTTCTTCACACAAATTTTCCACCTGCTGAAAAGCCATATTCTCCTGCAATAATTGATGCCATCTAGTAAAACGACGATGGCCTTGTAAAAGCTCCTGCTGCCAGAACTCCACTCGACGCGTGAGTGGAACTCGCAAGTCCAGATAACCATCAACCATATGGTTTAATAAACGCAGTGCTAAATCTAATGGAGTCGATGGGAGTTTTCGTGGCTTATTATGTTCTTCAATCGGACGCCCCAAAACCGTTTCAATCCGCTGAATATAACTTTCAACTTCTTTATTGCCCTGCTCTCTAACTGTAATCAAAACTTGTGGCGTGAGCATAAAACTAATAGGTGTGGTCGCCAACCCAAATACGCGCTCATGCTTTTCAACAGCCTGTGCATCAATTTTGATTTGGTCATCAGGTGTGATCAACTTTCGGAAGATCAATAAATCATAGTCTTCCAACGTATCGAATGCACAAGGATGTTCTAAATTTAAAATATCACGTAGGTGATATTCATTTACCCATATCCCTGTTGCCGAATAAATGTCTTGTTGCCAATGCTCAGCGCGATTTACTACGTCTTCACGGCTACACTCCACCCAGATAAATTCGGCTTCCTGCTCTGCAATCGGTTGTTTCTGCACATAGGTATGCTGTGCAGTAGGATGTTGATAGAAATAATAGCTTTGCATATCTCATTTATTATTGTCTGTCTTAGCCAGCATGATGCCATAAAAAAAGCCCTGAGCAAGCCAAAGTTTAATTTGGCAAAGCTCAGGGCTTTTCAATATCACTCAACTCACATAGAACATACTCTGTGAATTGGCAGAACTTAAACTTGCTCGATGTCTTTCATCGTCAATTTGATACGACCACGATTGTCTACGTCCGCAACTTGTACCTTAATTTCTTGACCTTCTTTCAACACGTCTGCCACGTTCGCAATGCGCTCGTTTGAGATTTGTGAAATATGAAGTAGACCATCAGTACCTGGAAGAATGTTAACAAAGGCACCGAATTCAACGATACGAATAACTTTACCAGTGTAAATTGTACCTGGTTCAATCTCAGCAGTCAGTGCTTGGATTTTTGCAACAGCAGCAGAAGCGGCTGCTTTAGTTTCACCAAATACACGTACTGTACCATTGTCTTCGATATCAATCGCTGCCTTGGTTTCTTCTGTAATGGCACGGATGGTTGCACCACCTTTACCAATCACGTCACGAATCTTGTCAGGGTTGATGTTGATGACTTGGAATGTCGGCGCATGCATTGAAATTTCAGGACGCGCACGTGAAATCACTTGGTTCATTTCATTGAGGATGTGCATACGACCCGCATACGCTTGGTTCAATGCAACTTCCATGATCTCTTCAGTGATACCTTCGATCTTGATATCCATCTGAAGTGCAGTAATACCGTTCGCAGAACCAGCTACTTTAAAGTCCATGTCACCTAAGTGATCTTCATCACCTAAAATGTCAGAAAGAACTGCGAAGCGCTCGCCTTCTTTGACTAGGCCCATTGCAATACCTGCAACTGGTGCTTTCAATGGAACACCTGCATCCATGAGTGATAATGAAGCACCACATACAGAAGCCATAGAAGATGAACCGTTTGATTCAGTAATATCCGATACAATACGAATCACGTACGGGAAGCGGTCAGCCGCAGGAAGAACAGCTTGAACACCACGACGCGCCAAACGACCGTGACCAATTTCACGACGCTTAGGACCAGATTCACGACCTGTTTCACCTACAGAGTACGCAGGGAAGTTGTAGTGCAACATGAAGTTGTCAGTTTTAGTACCAGCTAGGGTATCAACCATCAACGCATCACGGGTATTACCTAAAGTGGTAGTTACCAACGCCTGAGTTTCACCACGTGTGAACAATGCAGAACCGTGAGCACGATCTAACACGCCAACTTGAACGTCAATTGCACGTACAGTTTTCGTGTCACGACCATCAATACGTGGCTTACCAGACAAGATGTTGTCACGTACTGTACGGTATTTTAAGTCTTCAAATAATTCGTCAACTTCAGTAGCAATACCAGTTTCATCCTCTTCAGGAACAAACTGAGCAACAGCTTCAGCGTGAAGCGCATCTAATGCTGCATAACGGTCTTGCTTAACAGCAATTGTGTATGCTTCAGAGATTTTCGCTTCGAATGCTTCTTTCAATTTACCAAGAAGTTCTTCGTTTTTAACTGGCGCAACCCAAGTAGATTCAACTGCGCCCGCAGCTGCAGCAAACTCTTTAATTGCTTGAATTGCAATTTGCATTTCGTCATGACCGAAAAGTACAGCGCCTAACATTTGGTCTTCAGAAAGCTCTTTCGCTTCAGATTCAACCATCAATACAGCAGCTTCAGTACCTGCAACCACAAGGTCAAGATCAGATTCTTTAAGCTGTTCTAAAGTTGGGTTAAGGATGTATTCACCGTTGATTAAACCAACACGTGCGCCTGCAATTGGGCCTGCAAATGGAACACCAGCAATAGACATCGCAGCTGAAGCACCCAACATTGCAGCGATATCGCCTTCCATGGTTTTGTCAGAAGAAATAACAGTCGCTGTTACTTGGATTTCGTTGTAGAAACCTTCTGGGAACAATGGGCGGATTGGACGGTCAATAAGACGTGAAATTAAAGTTTCAGCTTCAGACTGACGACCTTCACGCTTACCGTAACCACCTGGGATACGACCTGCAGCATATTGTTTTTCTTGGTAGTTAACAGTCAACGGGAAGAAGTCTTGGCCTGCTTTTGCTTTTGGTTGAGCAACGATTGCAACAAGAACCTGTACACCACCCATGGTGATCACAACAGTGTTTGCTTGACGAGCAACACGACCAGTTTCTAAAACAACCGTGTGTTGACCATATTGAAATTCTTTACGAATAATATTAAACATAGACATGTATTGTTTTTTCCTAGTTCTTTTGAACAGTTATTTATCTAGTGGAGACCCCTAAGGTTTGGCATTCACATTACTCTTTTCAAGCAACGGTGGAAATGACAAAGCTTAGAAGCCGACCTCACCAGAAATTAAAAACATGATTTTAAGACACAAAGAAGGAGCGAAACATTCGCCCCTTCCCCATTACCTCGCGAAGACGAGGTAGACTTTCTTTTTCAGCGATAAAGCATTCAAGATGCGATAGTCCGAAAATAAAAGTTTAATCGAATTAACGACGTAAACCTAAAGCAGCAATCAAGTCGCTGTAACGAGTAGCGTCTTTACCTTTAAGGTAGTCAAGAAGCTTACGACGTTGGTTAACCATACGGATCAAACCGCGACGGCTATGGTGGTCGTGTTTATGCTCTTTGAAGTGACCTTGTAAGTCATTGATTTGAGCAGTTAAAAGAGCTACTTGAACCTCTGGTGAACCAGTGTCGTTTTCAGCGCGAGCAAATTTAGCAATGATCTCTGCGCGATCTGCGTTTGTTAAAGCCATTCGATTTCTCCGAGATGCTTATAAATTACATTTGATACAAATCAAATTGATTCTTCAAAACCAATTTGACTGCCGTGCATCACTACAGCAAGTTCGATATTTTAAGGGATATGGCGCTATATTGCAAAAATGTTTTAAGTTCATAGTCAATTCAGCAACTGACTGCTTTGTACAAATCATGCACACTAGTGACAATGAGGATTTTCAATCGCAGACTCAAGTCAAATAAAAAACAAAGAATAGTGAGAAATTTGTGAAAATTTTATCCACCAATACCTGTTATGTCCCACATGACTTAACACAAGTCATTCGTTCTAAAGATGAGGTTATCGCTGAATTGGGCGGGATGAATGACGCGCAAATTCAAAATATTTGGGACAGTGTAAAGTCCCTGTATAAAACGGGAAACTATCCTTTCATCAGCCTCTGCTTACGTCGTCAAGGGGAAATACTATTAAATCGCAGCATTGGTTATGCGCAAGGCAACTCACCCGATGGTTTAACGGCAGATGCGAAAATTGGCACACCTGATACCCCAGTTTGCTTATTTTCCGCCTCTAAAATCGTTACAGCCATGCTGATTCATCTTTTGGATGAACGCGGTGATCTAAATTTACTCGATCCAATTAGCCACTATATTCCTGAATATGCGGTAAATGGCAAACGGCGTGCTACCATTTTTCACTTGCTGGCACATCGCGGTGGCATTCCTCGTATAGACAATCAAGTCACACCCGAACTGCTATTTGATAAACATCAAATTTTAGAACAGCTTTATGCCGCACGCCCTGTTTCAGCTTCGGGCACACATCTGGCGTATCACGCCGTGACGTCGGGTTATATTTTAGGGGAAATTATTGAGCGGGTGACAGGTCAAACGGCCCGCGAATTTCTTGCCGAAAATATCGAAAAACCCATGGGCTTAGATTACTTTAACTATGGTCTAAAACCTGAGTATCAAGCGGATGTCGCTTTAAACTATGCCACAGGTCTACATCCACGTTTAGGCACAGACCATTATCTCAATCGAGTACTGGGCGGTGGTTTACAGTTGGCCGTCGATGTGAGCAATGATGCACGCTTTATGGACACGATTTGCCCAGCGGGCAACATTTATACCAGTGCGGAACAAGCTGGACGTTTCTTTGAAATGCTCTTGAGTGGTGGTGCATACCAAGGCAAACAAATCATGAGTGCCCAAACAGTATTTCGTTCGACATTGGCCACATCAGGAGTCAGTTTAGATCGAACATTATTAGTCCCGATGCGTTATGCTTTAGGCCCAATGTTGGGCAGTAATCCCATCGGCTTATTTGGGCCAATGACGGGACAAGCCTTTGGACATCTGGGGTTTTCCAATATTCTTTGCTGGGCTGATCCAGAACGTGATATTAGCGTGTCACTGTTAACGACAGGCAAATCAGTCGTCGGGACTCACTTACCCGCTTTAGCAAAAATGCTTTATCAGATTGCAACGAATTGTCCAAAAATTTTAAAGAGCCAGCGTCGCTCATTATTTGCAACGGATCGAACAGAAACAGATTTAGTCTGAGCATAAAAAAAAGCCCAAGTAAACTTGGGCTTTTTTGCGCTGTAGTTTCTTCTATTTTTGTTCTTGTTGTTTTGTTTATCATTATAATTATGCGCTTTTCCGCGTCTTGTATTAAACATTCCATGTTTAATCAATCACGTCCTTATGTGACAGATTTTGCCACATACTGCATGAGAAAGAAGTCGTATTTTTCGTATCTCCATGTAAGCGATTGCTTACGCAAAATCCTCATCCCCTCCATTATTGAACTTAAAATTATTTTAAAAAACCAATAATAATAATTTTAAACAAATAAAAACAAATATTTAAACACACTTAGACTTGATCTAAAAAATCATAAACAGTGCAATACTGTGACAGTATCTCTTCAATATTTAATCTATGACTGTATTTTATGCTTCAATGAATAAATGGCTATTTTTTGTCATATTATGCCAATTGATCAGATATAAAAAAGCTTTGTAGTCTCTCCCAAAACTACAAGGCTTAGCGGCTGTAAGTTTCCTCTTTCACTTACTTCACTGTAAGTTCGCTGTCTACTGACGTTATTATTATCTTTTTGCGATTATACCCAACATTCCGTGTTGAGCTCTTTATGTGAAGCCATCTTCTCAAAATCCTCAGCAAAGCTCTATGCGCAAATCTCCTGAATCCCTGTAAGCCATTTCGTACAAAGCCCCTGTTTGTTTATTAAAACTTCATAATTGAATTTGTTGGTTAATTTTTCTTGATAGACCACTTTTTCGGGTGGTTCGAGTCACCATAGCATGTACGAATACCTCTGCATCAACCAGTAAACTGACGACTTTTTTCGCTCGCGTAATTGCGGTATAAATCAACTCTTTACTGAGTAATTTTTCAGCCTGCCGATCTAACACCACCGCGGTATGGGTGAACTCAGAGCCTTGAGATTTGTGAATGGTCAGTGCAAAAGCCGTTTCAATATTTTTGGGTAATCGTGTCGCGGCTACCCATTTATCCAGACTGGGGAAATAGACCTCAAACTGCAACTTGCCTTGTTGAACGCGCTGTAAACACAGGCCAATGTCTCCGTTCGACAGTCCTAACTGATAGTCGTTATAGGTCATCATTACTGGACGTCCCAAGTACCAGTCGCCTTGTTTGATTTGTTTTAATTGTTCCAGCAGACGTTGCTCAATTTGCAGATTGAGCTGTTTTAGGCCGAAATGACCGTGACGTATGGCGGCTAAAATACGGTAATCATCAAAATATTGAACCACTTGAGAGACAAGAGCCACGTCAGGATTTTGCTGATATTGCTTTAAAGTCTCGACATAGCCCTGAAAGCCGAGCATCAACAGATCATAATAATGTTGTAACTGCTCTGCAGATAAAGCCTGCTCAGGCAACAACTCCAGTTGTAAATAATCAACCTTGACCTGACCCAGTTCAACAGCTTTTAAAGTCGTGGCGTTTACCACTTGCCGTTGAAAATTGTGCAATACGCTCTGTTTTTCAACAGGATGCGTCATTAAGTCAAAACAAGATTGCTGTTGAATAAACTGAGCAAATTTTCCAATCAATGCATCTGATTTGAAACGGCGGCTATTACGCAAATGGACTCTATTTTCAGCCAAAGCAGGAACCTGTTGCAGATCGGCAAGGACAGAGCCAACATCGACTGAGGCCAACTGATCGGCATCTCCCAATAAAATCAAACGAGCTTGGTTTGGCATGGCAGCAAAGAGCATCTGTGCCAAATTTAAATCCAGCATTGATGCTTCATCAACGACAATCACATCATAAGGTAAAGGTTGTCTGCTATGAAAACGCGGTTGCTGCGTATTCCCTAAGCCCAAAAGTCGATGTAGCGTCACAGGGTTTAAGTTTCTCAAATCTGGACTAACTAGGTCTTGTAACTTTTCATCCTGAAAAGAATTTTGCAGGGCTTCTTTCATGCGCTGTGCCGCTTTACCCGTCGGTGCAGCCATCGCAATACGAATATCAGGTAAGCTTTGCTTGAGCACCGCAATAATCCGTGCCAAGGTATAGGTTTTCCCTGTGCCTGGACCACCTGTAATGATCGCGAGCGACTGCTCAGCCACCATCGTCAAGGCTTGCTTTTGATATTGATCTTCTAGTAAATGAGCATAAGGTGAAATATCCACTTGCGTTAAATTTTGCAGTTTTAACCGCGCCACTTGCTCAGCCAAAGACTGCTCTAAAGCCCAATAACGATACAAATATAAATGGCCCTGATCATAGACAAACGGCGCTTTTTGCTGCTGTGCCTGCTGTTCATCCATCACCAAATCATTTAAGACAGTAACAACTTCAGTTGAAACTGAAATACAACTCTCACCGCGCTGCATGGCTTCAAGGACCTGTTGAATCACTTCACTACGTGCTTCGGTGAGCCCTGTTTGACTCAGCGGTGACTGCTGAATAAACTGACTCCAACGCGTTAACCATGTATCTATCTCGACAGCCTGATCAATAGTGGCTTTACACATATTTTCCACACGGTTATCCTCAAAGTTATCCACAGCTTAATTGTTTGTTTATGGGTGACTAATTTCACTTAATTTAGAAGTTTTGCCTACATGATTTTCAGTAGAAGTATCCTCAGCAAAATAACCCAAAATCGCATCTAGTCTTAAAATAAACTCTGGGCTAGCACGCCAACTTAAAACCCCTTGATTGGGCTGCCCATTCATCCCTCTCAAATAAAGATAACTCGCCTGTCCAAGATGTTTTTCAATGTCATAGTCCAACAAATTCACTGTTAAATAACGATGCAAAGCCACCAAATACAAGCCCGCCTGCAACCAATAACTGGCATGTGACATATTCAATTGGATTGCGTCATAGCTATAGCTCTGCTGATCTGCCCCTAAGAAATTACTTTTATAATCGGCAATGTGATAACGCTGACCATCAAAATAAACCAAATCAATCGAACCCGTCAGATAACGAGCAGAATTGGCTTCATTTAAGTCGAGCAGATCAATGCCGTATTCTTGAAACAATGCCTGTATGCGTTTAATCGCCAACACATGATCGGACAAGGACAAATAAAAAGGAAACTCGGCCAAGTGCTCATCGGCTTTGAGTTGCTTCAACTGAAAACCTGCATGCAAAGGTGTTTCTAGCACATCTGCTAACCACTCTTGCATCCACAGCACCAATTGAGTTTCATCATCCTGCCCAAATTCGTGTTGATATTTGCCCAATAACTCTTGCCACAATAAGGGGCTATCATTTTTAAAACGACGATGAATTTCCAGTCCCCAGTCACGTGAGTCCTGAAAGTCAATATGCTCGAAAATTTCGTGCAGGAAAGTTCCCGCTGTCGTCCCCATTGGAAACTGCCGTTTAATCCACGCCAAAGGCTGACTCAGTTCCACATCCTCAAGTACAGGATGATTGATCTCATCATCCGCACTGCCAACTTTCTCATTCAAAACCGCCAAGGCATCCATTGCCTCTTTACGACTCAAATGCTGTGCCAACGCGCTAAAACTGGTTTTGGAACGTGGATAAAAACGCTGTTCAGGAAAGGCCAAAGCTTGCAACTGAATCACCTCTTGCTGCTCCGCTGGCTGTAAACGGATCGGCTTTTCAGTCAGCAGCACCTCATCACCACTGGCAGGATGCTCAAACAGATTACCTGCTTGGCCCCGCCAAAATGCCAATGCCGTATTTGATTTATATTCCTGATCTTGCAGTAAGGCATATACGCGATGGCTGGCACGGGTCAGTGCAACGTACCATAAGCGATGCTGTTCTGCTTCGGCTCGTTCATTGTGTTGAGCAATCGCGGCGGGATCTAACAGATTGGCATCATTTACCGCTACGATACGCTGTAACTCGCTCTGCCCTGTCGTCGGATTGATCTGTTCCAGCGTTGAAAAATTTAAGGTTTTATTCATTTCCTTAAAGTCTTTGTCGGCACCCAGCAAGAACACCATTTTAAACTCTAGACCTTTGGACTGATGAATGGTCATCAGCTGTACGCCTGTGGCATTCGAAAGCTTACGCTCCAACTCCCACTCACGTTCCGCAGGTAAATGTAACTGTTTGAGATACCAATGATACAGTTTCTGCGCGCCTTGAAACTGCTCACTATGTTGGCTCAACAACTCAGTCAAATGCCGTAGATTGACTACAGTCCGTTCGTTGTCTCGGCTTTGGTAAGCCACCAAGTTTTTCCACACTTTAAAGAGGTTTAAAGCGTACTGCCATGCACTTAAAAAACCTTTATTGATCCACATGTCGCGGATGTCATCAAAATCCGCCATAAACTGGCTCAGGCCGTTGGCTTGTTTTTCCAGTTCCAGTAACTGTTTTAAATCAATCGCCAACAGCCGGCTCAAAAGCGCACGGCGAACCTTGGCTTCATCAAAAGGATGCATCATTGCGGTCAATAACGCACCAACATCTTTCGCGACCTGACTTTCAAACACACTGCGTTTAGACGGACGGTTGACCAAAATTCCTAAACGCTCTAGTTCAAACTGAACTTTGTCCAAGCCATCATGGTTTTTCGACAACACCGCGATATCATTTGCACCCATAAACTGTGGCGGATCATCTGCCACATACAGTTGCTGTTGAATGCCTTGATTGATTAAATCACGAATTTTCCATGCCACTTGTTGAGCTTCATTTTTTTTATCTTCAAGTAACAACCAGCGCAGCGGTACATGATTTTCACCCTGTGCATCGACCAAAGCGGGATGTGGTCGACTCCCTGCTTCTACAGGCTGGTAATAGACCTGCTCACCAAAGTCTTGTTGGCGTTGAAATAAAGCATCCACCACCTGTACCAACTTTTGCACAGAACGATGATTATATTTCAAACTATACTGCCGACCTTGCTTTGCCAAAACATCTAAACGTGCTTTGTTATAGGTCAACATGTCCCCCCCACGAAAGCCATAAATAGCTTGTTTTGGGTCACCGACCATAATCATACAACCTTGAGGATAGCGCTGTGCATCACGCCAAATCCGTGCAAGCATGTCATCTTGGTCTTGGTTGGTGTCTTGAAACTCATCCACTAAAATGAGCGGATAGCGTGCCTGTACAAACTGAGCAAAGCGCCTACCTTGTTCACCCTGTAAGGCTTCTGACAAGGTACGGATTTGTTGGGCAAAAGTCGTTTCACTCTTTTGCTGCAACACTTGTGGTAAACGCTTTTTCACCTCGGAGCTTAAGTGATATTTTAAATACGCATCCAGCACATCCAAATTAAGCTCTAGCTCTGCCAACGCCTCTAGGAAACTGCGCACCTGTCGCCACACTGGATGCTGTTCAAACTGTTCCAATACATCCACGGCACATTTGTTTAAGACTTTTTTCGTCGCGAGGTCGGTCAAGTGCTTTAAGGTTTTTTCAAAATGTGGCGCAAACAAGGCATAAGCCCGTTGCTCTTTCAGTGCCATCAAAAAAGCAGGTAAGTCCTGACATAAAATACGCTGCATCAAAGCATCGGTGCGCCATTTTTTCCCCAGCACTGCATGGTACTGCCCCTCAGGGGCATAATAGTCTTTCAATCCTTCAATCTGCACCACATCCAGCGCAGTAAATTGATCAATGGCCTGTTCAAATTGTGTCAAATCAAGTGCAGGTTTTTCCACCTGTTGAAACTGTGCTGATGCAAAGTTCAAACTATTTTCGACAATCGGCACATAAGCCTGTTCGGTTTTTAATTTTTGTTTTAACAGTAAATAATTCACCACAGGCTGCGGCTGTGCCTGAATCCACTCGCGTAACACATCATGAATGAGCTGTTGAGTATAACTCTGCGCATCATCGGTGATATCCGCACGCTCAATCTTGCCACTTTCAAAAGAAAACTCACGCAGTAGCTTTTGACTAAAACTGTCCAATGTCCCGACAAATAACTCATCTAACTGGTCAATCACTAACTTCAAACGCTCTTGAGCGAAACCGACCCGCTGTGCATAGTCTGTCAGCACTTTGATAAAAAGCGGATCTTGCTCTGCGGAAATTTTGGCCTGTATTTCTCGCTCGGTCAGACTCCGGCAACCTTCAAAATAACGTAAGGTTTCAATCAAACGTGCCCGAACGCGACTTTTCAGCTCCGCGGCGGCAGCACGGGTGAAAGTGGTTGCAATCACCTGATTCGGCAAATAGGCTCCGAGAAAAATACGCACCATCAAACTGGATAAAGTAAAAGTCTTGCCTGTACCTGCTGAAGCTTCAATCCAATGCAAGCCCTGAAAGCTCATATCGGCAATGGGTTGATAAGACATGTTCGATGTAGTGGCCTGAGATTGGGCTGTCATGACTTAGTCCTCAAGGCTTTGCTGATGCAAAAAAATCGGATGATATAAATCATAAGAAAACTGCTCACAGGCATGGGCAAGTAATGCTTTGGCATCCTGCTCTTGTAAAATAAACTGCCAGTCGCGGTGTGCTTTATTGGCTTCATTTTCAGTCATTGCAAAACCACTAAAGCGACCATCTTCTTCCCAAACTTTATAAATGGCATCCATATCAGCAATCACCATCTGTTCCTGATCATTCAATTGCCATTCATGCATTTTATCTTTTTCTGCAATTTTCAACAGCAAGGCCGCAGGTAAAACCAAAGGCTGAGTTTGTGCATACTCCCATGCTTTCAACCAAGGCTTGAGCCATTCACGTGCCTGATTTGAACTCACACCAGTACATAAAATGGTTCGGTCACTAAACACCACGATGCGTTGATATTGCTGTCCACCCTCACCTAAGTTCACATAAGCCAACCACAATAAATACTCCAACCAAACTTTGGCACGGCGCTTTGCTCTTGCACTAGACGCTTCCAGACTGACCCATTTTTCAGCACTGTATTTGGCTAGGGTAATATTGATCTGTAAATGTTCATTCACCTTCCAGACTTGTTGGGTCGTGGCTGTGGTCTCAGGTGCATAGCGTTGTAAACGTGTCAGCAAGCGGTGCTGCTCAAGCACGCTCATTTGCCAGACCCCATCTTGAACTTTACCAATCGGGAGTTGATCCATCAGAAGATTGGCATCTGCTTCTGCTTCATGTTGTTGTAAAAAATGACGAATGGCATAACGTCCTAAACCATCGAGCAATAACGGCTCTTGCGTTGCAGGAATCTCTTCTGGTTTTAAGTTTTCCACGCCTAAAGTCTTGAGATACAGCCGTGCAGGGAAAGTGATGTCCTGAATCCACTGCTGACTGTCAAGAATTTGAATGTCTTGCTCTAATTTTGGATACGGCGTGTTGACCCAACTGCTGCGTTGCCCCGATGCATGTTGCAATTGTTTCGCGACCTGAAACCATTGATCTTGAAAACGGATACTGTGCTCAGACTCAAAACCACGTGGATCAAAAGGCAATAAAGGATGAACATGATATAGCGATGCTAACTGTGCAGGGACAGTCACACCATGCTGATCAACCGTTGCATTGACACTCTTGGTCTGTGTGTCAGGCTGCACAATAAAGGCCATATGCTGAATCAGTTCTTGCAATACTGTAGACGGATCCCGGACTTCACCATCGTTAATATCAAAGCCATTATAAAATAACCATACGTTCTCTTGTGCCAACAACAACGCATCTAGAAAAGCCCCTTGATCGTCTTCCAAACGGGAACGATCCCCCAGCTGTGGCTTCAGTAAATCCATCAAGTCAAAAGGCAAATGCGCACTACGGTTAGGAAACTTGCCACTGTCCAAGCCCAACATCACAATCAGCTTATACGGCACAGGTCGAATCTGACCAATTTGACTAAATGTGATCTGCCCTGTGGGTTCTGCATAGTCCAATTGCGCTTCTAAGGTCTTTTGAATTTCCTCTAACACATAAGGTAAAGGTAAACTTAAACTGCGCAGTGCATGATGATCGTGTTCGTCATAGAAACTTGCCAAAGTCAGCATACGTTCTTGTTTTTTGACGATCTTATACACTGCGGCCAAAGACTCGACACCTGCAGCTTCAAACTCGCGGATATCCTCCATCAAACGGTTCAGCCAAGTTTCTGCCGTCGTCCGCTGTCCTGTTTCATGCGCAATCATCCACTCGGCACGGTGTTTAAAATCCTGATAAATTTCAATCAAAACACCAATCAGCTCAAAATCACTCGACTGTACTTGGGCATAGCTCAAGGTCTCATGAAACAGCACATGTTCTGGTACAGCGATGCCTAAAGCCAAACGATCTAAAGCAAACTTCAGACTATAACGATAGTCCTCATCCCCTTCGGCCAGACTGCGTTTTAAATGTTCAGCATCCAATCCACGCTTAAAGCCCGCGTTGATCAACAGCTCCGTCATCCGCTCAATCATATTCATGTCTAAGCCATAACGTTGCTGCGTTGCATTTAAACTGAGCCAATCGGCAAAGTCCTCAATACTGAAACGCCCCCGTACCAAAACCATCCGTCCCAACACAGCACGCCATGCATTTAAAGCATCGAGTTGAGTCACACCTGCCAGCTTAATTGGCAAATAAATACTGTCTTTACTCAGTTGATGGCCCTTTTGCAAAGCCTCACGCTCATGCGGTGGCGGCGCAAAAACACTGCGAATAAACGGCTCTAGCTCAGTCAAACTCGGTGTCAACACCAAAATGTCGCTTGGACGTCTCGGTGCTTCAGCCGTACCCTGAGCCAACCAATGCGTCAGTTGATCTTTGAGGACTTCAAGCTGTCTGAGGCTGGAATGACAGACATGAATCTGTATCGAATCATCTTGTTCAGCCAAGACATACTGATGCTGTTCAGGTTCTACCAAATACAGGACATCAGACTGAATTTTACCAAGTAAAGTTTCTGGGTATTCATCCACAAAGATATCGGCCCATACCCCATCTTCACCTGAAGAAAGACTGGAAAGTAAAGAGAAATGGTCCCGTGCCTGTTTACCAAATCGGGTCAGTAAAGGATGACGAGACTCTCGAGTTTCTGCATTAAAATTGAGGGTAAACTCATCAAAAAACTGCTGAATCTCTGCATCATTGGCATTTGAATTTTTTTCAATAAAACGCTGCTTCACCCGCGCGTCATAACGCGCTTTCCAGTTGGGATCGACACTGTCCGCCCAGTATTCTTGCGATGGGTTATAGTGAAAAATAAAGATATCAAGGTACTGCCCCAAGCGATGCAAAAACTCCAATTGCTTTGGCGGTAAATCTAGAACAGTAAACACCACCAACTGCGCAGGTAACTTTTTCAGCGCAGCTTCTCGGGTCTCTACTTGATCGAGTAAGTCCCAAAATGCCGTATCAATACGCTGAATTTGTTCAAAGTCAGCATGGAACACCACCTGCCAGAGCCAACGTTGCCAAGCCTCTAGCTCATGCGCTTGATTGAGTTGAAAAGCACTGAGTTCTTGCTGAGTTTTAAAGAACATCTGCTCCAAATCGAGTGGCTGGTTTTTGCCCCACGCTTGTAACCAGTTGGTCTGACAACGGCAGCTTTGCGCCGGACAACCTTTGGTGCAATGCCCCCGATAATCCATATAAAAACTAAACAGCCGTGAAACCTGCTCCGCCACCCAATACAGCATGCTTTGTTTTTTCAGCTGTTTATCAATGCCTTGTTGCAAACGGTCAGCACTGGCATAAATCCGCTGAATAATCGGATATAACGGATGGGCAACCTCTAAAGGATTCAACTCAGCCTGTATAAATTCTTTTAAGGCTTGGAAGACGCGCCATTTAATAATCAATCGCGGAATATTGGCTTTACGGACTTCATCTTTTTGATCGAGCAGAACCCACTGATAAGCCGACCATTGAAAACCACGGATACGATGATGAAACTGTGTGTTGGCACTGATGCCCTGCTGTTCCGCCAACTTTTGCGTTAGCCATGCCT
Organism: Acinetobacter sp. WCHAc060042; assembly: GCF_003231195.1. Lineage (NCBI taxonomy): Bacteria > Pseudomonadati > Pseudomonadota > Gammaproteobacteria > Moraxellales > Moraxellaceae > Acinetobacter > Acinetobacter sp. WCHAc060042. Next base: position 43,700 of record NZ_QKVN01000006.1, on the reverse strand, counting down.
CAACCGCAGGTGAAGGGACAATAAAGTGCTGTGCTTGCAGTACTTGAAAGGCATTTTTGGCCGGTTTAAAGACGGTTTTTTGCATGGCTTGCAACAGAACATCAATACGCTGACTTTGTATTACGTGTATTGCCATGTTTCCCCTCAAATGACCATCTTATGAAAAATCTACAAAAGCACACAGATTATTGACTATACTTCTGGTTCTGTCTATGTCACTTTGATGACATATTTCTATTTAAAATTTGCTTTAAAATAGACACTTTAAGCAAAACTAGAATCAATGTGAATCAGGATATTTTAGGGTTTAAAAGATGAAATTAGAGCACATTCCAGAAAAAATTGATCCCGCTTTAAATTTAGAACAAATTCGCGAAGAATGTTTAGAACTGGTTAAAAAACGGGCTTATGTTTCCGCAGGTGCAGCGGTCATTCCTGTTCCTTTTCTCGATGTGGTGATTGATGTCGGGATTTTGTCACAACTAATCCCAGAAATTAATGCCCGCTTTGGCCTAACCCCTGAGCAAGTCAGTGTTTACGACCCAGAAACCAAGCAAATACATTGGTCAGAACTGCGTAAACGTGGCGTGGAATTTTCTGGACTGGTGGTCGCACGTACAGCCGTGAAAAAATCCATCAATAACATGGCAGCCAAATTCATTACCAAACAAGTCACCAAATTTATTCCCCTTGGTGGACAGATGATTGCAGCGAGTTTGGGCTACTTTGTGATGAAAAAAATTGCAGAAACCCATGTCGAGGAATCGTATAAGTTGGCTAAAGGTATTCAACTAAAACAGGCCGTTGAACAAGGTGTTCCTGTTGCAGCGCCGGTGACCCAAATTCCTTTGGGTTAATAATTAGAGCTGAATTATTCTCTATATAAAGATGGTCAAATCACCGTCATGCCAGTCCATTAGAAACCTGACTGGCATTTCTTTTTAAACCCTAAATTCTTTCCATACGCGACAATATCATTCGCAACCTGCTCAGCCTTGAATAGACCAAATGACCTTCCTCTGGGTCTCTTACTTAATCTGTGGTTTCTCGATCTGCTTTGAGCTGTTTTAAAATTGCCCTTAAAACCTCAATTCGTGCCTGCTGCTTATCATTGGTAGAAATGATATACCAAGGGGCACAGCGCGTATCGGTATGTGCGAACATATCTGCAGCTGCTTTTAAATAGTCATCCCACTTGTCGCGATTACGCCAATCTTCTTCCGTAATTTTAAAGCGTTTATGCGGAGTACTTTCACGGGCTTTAAAACGCGCCGCTTGCTCATCTTTATCAATCGCCAACCAAAACTTTATCAGCACCGTTTGACTATTCACCAAATTTTTTTCAAAACGATTAATTTCCGCATAGGCCCGTTGCCACTCCACCTCGGTTGCGAAACCCTCGACTCGTTCAACCAGAACACGCCCATACCACGTCCGATCAAAAATGGTAATGTCATCCGACTGCAACTTACTCCAAAAACGCCACAAATATGGACGACGTAACTCATATTTTTCAGGTGCGCCAATGGTATGAATTTCATATTCCCGTGGGTCGAGTTTTTTCACAATGCGCTTAATCGCTCCCCCTTTACCCGCAGCATCCATCCCTTCAAAAGCAATCACCACTTTACGGTCATCACAGCGGATGGCATCAGCCACTTGTTTGGTCAATTTCTTTAACTCTGCTTTATAGCTGTCCGCCTCCGCGGTCACAGGGGCAAACTGCGTCAAACTTTCTGGTACAGCGGCTTGTTGCCACTTTAATGCCGCCTTTTTCTCGTGTTCTGGACAGTGACATAACGCCGTTAAAATGGCTTGTGCAAAATTGTGATTACGCACATCTTCATCTTCACCATCAATGATTTGCCAGTCGTCAGTGAAGCGCATACGTAGTTTTTGCAAAGTGTCGTATTGTTTTTTATTACGCCAGTCTAACCCATGCAACTTATGCCAATGCACTTCACTCGGGTCCATGTCATCTAGACGTTTTTGCAGAGACTTCCACGACAAATCGAACCAGACTTTTAACACATCTACATTGTTGTTTTTTAAGTCCTGCTCAAAAGCCCGCATATTGCTGATGTATTCGTCAAACAAAGTGTCGTCTAAAGGCTTGGAAGCATGCATGGCCGTAGCCAACAAGTCTCCATACCAGTTACCAAACCACACCATAATTTGTCCCTCAGCAGGTACAAATCGGGTATAAGGCTGCCAAAACGGTTGTTTTAGATTAAACAAATGTGGAGTATCTGCTTTGACATATAAAAAACGTGGATCGACCCATTCACGCAGTTGCTTCACCGCTTCGCCCTTGCCCGCAAGCTCGATTCCACTAACCAGAATCACTAAACTTTTTGCATTACTCTGATCACGGGTATTCATCAACGCATATTGCGCTTCAATTAAATCCAATGAAAGTTGTTCTTCATTCAGCTCTGTATTGACTGTTATTTCTGTGTTCATAACCCCGCCTTTCTTGTATTTAATCAGATCACTAGACCCCAAAAGATCATGCTATACATGGTTTTCAAAGCTACCTTTTGACTACTTCTACAGCAAACTGACTGCAAATAAATAGTTTTTTTGTCACTTTGTCATAGCGAGTTCGATCATCACACACTAAGATTTAGCTATCTTAAAATAGAACTGAGACAGCAAATGTCCAAACTCGCCGCCCTCGATGAGCTTTTAGAACAGTATTACCAGTTACATTATCATCAAGATTCGGTGCTCTTCCAACGTTTGCAGGATGTACAAAGTTGGCAAAAACAGCGAATGCAGCGCACTCACAACAAAGCTTTCGCAGAAAAGCAAAATCTGTTGATGGCCGAGTATTTTATCAACCGTTTATATGGTGGCCCAGATTTTGATGCTTTGGCGGGACAAATTGCACGTTTAAATCGCTATGCACACAAAGCTGAAAAATTGATTCCTGAAAATGCTATTAAAACAGGCACATCGGGCGTTGAATTGGCGATTTTGGCCGTACGACTGGACGAACAAGTGGCGATACAGCTCCTCAAGGAACATCATCCTAACGAGCCTTTAACCGACGACTTAATGCGCCAAGCCTATTTAAAACTGGAACAAGGCGAAGATCGTCTCAAACAATTGTATTTACTCGACCAACTCGGTAAAAACCTCGATAAATACATGCGCTCTTTTATGGTCTATACCGCTTTTAAGATGTGTAAAGGGACAGCCAATAAATACAACTTCAATATCATGTATGATTTTATGCAAGATGGCTTTTTGGCCATGAAACCGCTAAAGTCGGCGGAGAAATTTGTGAAAGACTTTACTGCGGTGGAACGTCAAATTATTGACAAAGTACATTCGGGTCATCTATACCCATTTCAGTAAATTTCAGATTATTCCTTGATAAAAATAAGGCAGTGGCTGCATAGCTCTGCTGTTTTTCTGTATATTATTCAGCACAATTGCATGATGGTTACTGTACAACGTCTTAGAATCTGTCATCATGCATGCACTGCAACATTTACCCTATTGCTATGTTAGGAGTGACTCCCATGTCGAATGAAAATCAAACGCCTACCGCTAATCCAGAGTCGGCACAAAACACAGACAAAGTGAGTCCATTTTTAACTGAACCATTACCCCAAGGCACGGCACAAGGTCAGCAAAAATCATTACAACAACAGTTGACTGATACCCCAGTGACGGGTTCTGTACCGAAATACAATCTTCCTCGTGGTGCCAACACAGGTAACGTCGGTAGTACCACACACTTTGGTTACCAAACGGTCAGCAGTGAAGACAAAGCTCAAAAAGTGGCTGAAGTTTTCCACTCGGTTGCGAGCAAATACGACATTATGAATGACTTGATGTCGTTTGGTATTCACCGTCTGTGGAAACGCTTTGCGATCAATATGTCTGGGGTACGTCGTGGTCAACGCGTGCTAGATATTGCTGGCGGGACAGGTGACTTGGCTAAAGTATTTAGTCGTGAAGTCGGCCCTACTGGTCATGTAGTACTTTCAGACATTAACGAATCTATGTTGAATGTTGGCCGTGACCGCCTGATTGATGCTGGCTGTACCAATGTTGATTTCGTATTAGCCAATGCTGAAACCCTAGAGCCATTTGAAGACAACAGCTTCGACCTACTCACCATCTCATTTGGTCTACGTAATGTGACCGATAAAGATGCGGCACTTGCTGCGATGTATCGCGTGCTTAAGCCAGGTGGTCGTTTATTGGTCTTAGAGTTTTCTAAACCTGTATTTGAGCCATTTTCAAAACTGTACGACCTATACTCGTTCACCGCACTGCCGATCATGGGCAAAATCATTGCCAATGACTCAGAAAGCTATAAATATTTAGCCGAGTCGATTCGTATGCACCCAGACCAACGCACGCTCAAAGGCATGATGGAAAATGCAGGCTTCCAAAACTGTGACTATCACAACCTGACAGGTGGTATTGTTGCTGTACACCGTGGTTTTAAACTTTAAAATTAAACGTTTAAGGGCAAATTATGTGGTCGATTCTGGCACTCGGTGCAGTTGAACGATTAATTCATCATGTGATTAATTTGGATGCGATCACTCGCATCCAGCTCAATGAACTACAAGGCAAGATGTTACGTGTGGTGATCGCATCCCCGCAACTGTCTGTAGATGTGTTCTTTGACCACGCTAAAGTGCGCTTAGAACCTACCGTTACGGGGCATAGTGAAACAGCATCCATTTTTGAACAACGCCCTTTTGATCAAGCTCAGTCTCACACCCTAGCAACCGCGACTTTAACGGTGGCCAATGTGGTTGAGCTATTCAAGCTTTTACTGGCGGATGATGTTGGCAATATCCCGCTCCAAGGCGATTATCACCTTCTGCAAGATATTCAACGGATTATGCAACAAGCTGAGCCAGACTTGGCTGCGCATCTAAGCCCGTGGCTTGGCCCAAGTTTGGCGCATGAACTGGCCAAAATCCAACTGGCACCGAAGCACATCAAACAAACCTTACAAAGTCATTTGTTTTTTGCTGAAGATGCCTTAAAAGAAGACAGTGGTCTATTTGCCCCGCGTTGGCAAATGGATGATCTACACCAAGACACCCGTATTCTGAATCAAAACTTAGATCGTGCCGAAGCCAAAATTCAACAGCTTCAAGCACAGATTGACACTCAAGACTCAACTCAAAACTAGGTATTTGCATATATGATTCCGCACGTTTCACGTTTACTCGAACTTTGGCGCATTGCCGCGCACTATAGACTCGACACGTTGTTTCCTGCGGAAGAATTGCCTGAAAAAGCACGTCATGCACTAGGGCTAATTCGCATGCACCCAGCGGCATGGTCCAGCCGTGAACGCAAAAACCCATTGAAGCTGAAACTGGCTTTAGAGGAAATGGGACCACTGGCGATTAAAATGGGACAACTCCTGTCTACTCGTCGTGACCTGATTCCACCTGAAGTGCTACAACAACTGGTTTTACTCCAAGACCGTGTCAAACCGTTTGGTTCTGATGTGGCGAAAATGCGTATTCAAGAATCACTGAAAGCCGATGTAAATACGCTGTTTGCACGCTTCGACGAACAACCATTGGCAGCCGCCTCGATTGCTCAAGTCCATACGGCCGCTTTACATGATGGGCGCGAAGTGGTGGTGAAAGTCACCCGTCCCGATATTCGTAGTCAAATTTTACAAGACTTTGAAATTTTAGAATGGCTGGGCAATTTCCTGGAAAAACGCCTAGAAGCCGCGCGGGCACTGCACTTATCTGAAATTATTCAGGACTATCGTCAAGTCATTTTAAATGAACTGGATTTGACCTTAGAAGCCGACAATACCCGTCGTATGCGCCATTACTTTACAGGCTCAAGCATGATGTATGTGCCTGAAGTCTATATGGACAGCAAAGACGTGATGGTGGCTGAACGCATTACGGGCGTTCCTATTTCAGACATTGAAACCTTTGAAAAGCTGGGCATGGATCGTAAAGATCTGGCAGAAAAAGGCTTAACCATTTTCTTTACCCAAGTCTTCCGTGACAACTTTTTCCATGCTGACATGCATCCGGGCAATGTCTTCGTTGAAACCCTAAACCCAAGCCAACCACGTTATATTGCGTTGGACTGTGCCATTATGGGAGAGTTGTCGAAGCACGACCAAATGACTGTGGCACGTATGCTGCTTGCGGTCATGAACAGCGACTTTATGCAACTGATTCAAATCGTGCATCAAGCTGGTTGGATTCCACCGGGCACAGACCAAGATGCACTAGCACGTGAAATGCGTCGCACGGTCGGGCCAATGGTGTCCAAACCCATGCATGAATTGGACTTCGCAGGCATTTTGATTCAAGTGATGGATATCGCACGTCGTTTCCATTTGGAAATTCCACCACAGTTGATGCTACTGCTTAAAACCCTCGTGCATGTTGAGGGTTTAGGCACAGACCTTTACCCTGAGCTGGACATTTGGAGTTTGGCAAAGCCAATCCTGACCGATTGGATCAAAGCACAAATGAATCCACAGAAGAACCTAAAAGAGCTGGGACAAAAAATTCCGGACTTACTTTTAGGGGCGCAAGACTTCCCAACGCTGTTGGTCGATAGCTTAAATGGTCTTAAAAACCAATCAGCTTGGCATGCCAAACAGCTCAATGAACTACAAAGTATGCGCTTGCAAATGGAGCATCAGCAAAAACGGAGCTGGATTTTTGGCAGTCTCATGGCCATTTTGCTGTCGATTGCGATTATCTCGCCATGGTTTATTTCAGTGATCTTAATTGTACTCACTGGCTTACTGGCGGTGTGGCGTGTGTTTAAATAAACGCGTTCTGCTGTATTAAAAGCCTGAGTCTCTCAGGCTTTTTTATGTTTAACGTTTAAGCAGGAAGTGACCTCCAAGTCATTATTGGATCACTTTTGCCAATGCGCTCGTTCTCTCGTCAGTTAAAATGACAATATATATTGTCTCTTTGAATAATCACGATGACTCAAATCCTGCATAAACACCCTCCCGCTTTAAGCATTCGTGCAGGCAAATTAGCACGTCAACTCATTCAAAGCGAAGGCTTACAAGCTGAACAGGTCGATATTGTACCCGGTGCCGCAGGTGGACCCAAAGGTATTGGAATTCAAGGTTTAGACCAAGCCATTTTTGGTGAGTTCTTTGCCCGTGCACCACAAAGACGGACACTGATCGGTTCGTCTATTGGCAGTTGGCGCTTTGCCAGCATCTTGGCACATGGTGCAAAAGCAGGTACCGAACGTTTAGGTGAACTCTATACCAATCTCTATTTTGATAAAAAAATGCAACGCCAAGAAGTCAGTGATATTTGCCATGGCATGCTACTCGACTTGGTGCAAGGTAAAGAAGCGGAACTAGTAGATCATCCAGACTACCACCTTGCAGTCCTCTCGATTAAAGCACAGCACATCTTCCAAAGTGACCAAGTTCTGCCGCTCTTGGCCTCTGTAGCAGGGATCATCGGCACAACCGCTGTTGCACGGAAACATAGTCGCCACTTTATGCAACGGGTGATTAGTCAACCCAACAATGGCAAACAGTTTAAAGTGGAAGATGATTTCCTCACTCATTATCACAGTCTCACCGCTGCAAATGTTCTGCCTTGGCTGATTGCCTCAGCCTCTATTCCAGGCGTGATGGCCGCGATTCGCGATATTCCAGATGCACCCCAAGGCAGTTATCGCGATGGTGGTCTGATTGACTATCACATTGATCTGCCTTTTGAGAGTCAAGGCATTGTGCTTTATCCGCACTTTACGGACAGCATTACGCCGGGCTGGTTTGATAAACTGTTTAAACGTCGCGCCAATCCTGAAAATCAAGCCCGTACCCTGCTCCTATCTCCATCCCAAGACTATTTACAGAGCTTACCTTTAGGGCGCCTGCCCGATCGTAAAGATTTCACCCTCAAAGGACTCGACCAAAAACAGCGCATTCAAATGTGGAACCAATGCATCGCTGAAAGTCAGCGCTTAGGCGATGAGTTCTTGGAAATGGTGGAAAAACAGCATTTTGCACAGGTCATACAAGATTTATAAACAAAATTTGCGCATTAATGTAATCTTGTTTAATCTGACCAAATAAAGAAAAATCGAGATTACATTTTTTCTATGCTAACAATAATTTTAAGTGAACAAGAAAAATATGGTCAAACCATTGAATTACAAAACGAATCGTAGGAAAGAATGTTATTGCAAGCTCGTTAGTAGATTACATTCAAATCAACATCGACCAATTAAAAAAAATCTGATGATATTCGTTATTAATTCATTTTTAGACAATGGTTAAATTATTCGATCTATGATTTCTAATCACTCCCCCCACTTCGCCATCATCGGTGCAGGAACCGCTGGATTAGCCACTGCAATTTTACTGGCTCGGCAAAATATTCAAGTCAGTATTTTAGAGAAAGCCTCAGAACTCGAACCTGTCGGCGCAGGACTGTTACTCCAGCCCTCTGGTTTAGCTGTTTTTGAGCATTTAGGTCTCTTAGATGAAGTTTTAAGACTAGGTGCAAAAGTCACAGGACTCAAAGGTCAGTTACCGAGTGGAACTTTACTGGTCAATAGTCATTATCAACAAGCGCATCCTGATTTTTATGGTATCGGTATCCACCGAGCAACGTTATGCTATGTTCTAGAAAATAAATGCCGTGAATATCCTGAACTCATTACGTGGCAAATGAATACCGACATTCAAAAATTAGAAGATACTTCAAATGAAGTTCGTATTTTGGGTACAAAAGATGGCGAAGCATTTGATCAAGCTTTTGATGCTGTAATCATCGCCAATGGCGCACGTAGCCTTTTAAGACCCAAAACATGGGTAAAGGTTGATCAAGCTTATCCTTGGGGAGCCAAATGGACGATTGTTCCTGAATGCCTTGAATTAGATACAGAAATTTTACATCAGTTTCATGACCGCTCTAAAATGATGCTGGGAATCTTACCAACAGGCACAGTGCCACATGAACCCAAGCAAAGACTGTCGAGTGTGTTTTGGAGTCTTCCAAGCCATCAGTTGAATAATTTTCTACACAACTCACAAGCGCACTCAGACTGGTTAAACCAAGTGTCTAAGCGTTGGAAACCTGCTGCGGATTGGTTAGAACAAGTCATTGCCCAGCCTGAACAAAAATCGCAATGGTTGACGGCAAATTATCGTGATGTGGTACTGTCTAAGTTTGGTGAGGGTCGTATTGGTGTCATGGGTGATGCCGCACATGCGATGAGTCCACAACTTGGACAAGGTGCAAATATGGCCCTTTTAGATGCATGGGCTTTAGGGCAAGCGGTTCAAAGCGCAAGAAAAAATGAGAACATTGATTATGTTCAACTCTGGCAAACGTATCATCAACACCGTCAAAGTTCGACGACGTTCTATCAATTTTTAAGTCGTTTACTCACACCACTTTACCAATCTGAGCTATGGTGGGCAGGGGGTTTACGAGATTTAAGCTTTGCTTGGATGTATCGAATCCCCTATTTCCGTAAAGAAATGGCGGTGACGATTTCAGGTTTAAAATTAGGCATGTTCAGGCAAGTGAACTATCAGGATATTGCAAAACAAAACAATCATTCTGTGTAGAATGCGACGACTATCATCTTCATCCGCTTTGGATGGGTGACAGATAGATGAATTTCTAAAATATATCAATTAAGCCACGGTGAGATAACTGTAGAAAGTTTCTCCTCTATTCTGTTTAAATCACGTAGACTATAGCGCTACGTTAACATCGTAACACTCTCAATATTTATTCGCTTGGTGAAATCTTATGAACAATTTGCAATGGCTCGATGAAGTAAAATTTAACGAACAAGGTTTAGTCCCTGCCATTGCACAACATCATCAAACGGGTCGTGTTCTGATGGTGGCATGGATGAACCGTGAAGCTTTGGCTTTGACGGCCGAGAAAAACCAAGCTGTGTATTTCTCTCGTTCACGCAACAAGTTATGGCACAAGGGCGAAGAATCTGGACATTTCCAGACCGTACATGAAATTCGTCTCGACTGCGATGCCGATGTAATCGTGCTACAAATTGAACAGCACGGCGGGATTGCCTGCCACACAGGTCGCGAATCATGCTTCTACCGTAAACTCACGCCAAATGGCTGGGAAATTGTGGATACACAGCTCAAAGACCCGAACGCAATTTATGGTGAAAAATCGACCAACCCACATACTTTGGCAATGAATGCCTCAACAGCACAGTCTGAGCAAGTTGAAGTTTTGTCCTACCTCGGTCAAATGATGGCTGAGCGTAAAGCAGCAGATCCCGACTCGTCTTATGTGGCAAAGTTATATCACAAAGGTCTCAACAAAATTTTAGAAAAAGTTGGTGAAGAAGCGGTTGAAACCATTATTGCCGCGAAAGATTTTAAATCTGAAGCGAATGAAGATCATAAAAATGATTTGATCTATGAAGTGGCAGACCTTTGGTTCCATACGATTGTGGTTTTAGGTTATTTCGACTTAGACCCTCAAGTGGTTCTCAATGAATTGGCACGTCGTCAAGGGCTTTCTGGTTTGCTTGAAAAAGCCAACCGTAACCACTAAGTTTATTGCCTGTGTCGAATATCATCAAACCGAGCGCGACTTATGAGCAAGCCATTGCCATTGATAACGCACGTCTGGGCAAATCGTTTAAAGTGATTGCCTATGCAGGCACAGGTAAAACCACTACCCTGCAAATGATTAGCGATGCCATGCCACAAAGACGTGGTATGTATTTGGCGTTCAACAAAGCCATTGCCAGCGAAGCGCAAACGAAGTTTCATGGCAATGTCGACTGCCGAACTTTCCACTCGCTTGCCTTTCGCAGTGTTCCACGTGGAGTGACCGACAAACTTCGTCTACCTCGCTTAAGTCCGAGTTTTATCGCAAAAGAATACCGTCTTGAACCGATTACCTTAAGACGGATGATGGGCGGACGTTATGAAAAATATGTGTTGATGCCATCCCGTTTGGCCAGCCTTGTGGCGAATGCCGTGAGTCACTTTTGTTCAACCAGTTCTCAGTACCCAGCACCGCGTCATTTACAAGCACCGAGCTGGTTGCATCCCGATGACATCGACTCACTACAAAAGCACCTCTACCCTGCCATTGAACGTCGTTGGTTAGAATCCATCGACCCTCATCATCAAGCGGGGATTGGTCACGACATTTATTTAAAACTGTGGGCACTGTCTGAACCCAATATCCCAAGTGACTATGTGTTATTTGATGAAGCCCAAGATGCTGATCCGCTAATGTTGGGCATCTTACTGAAGCAGCGTAATACACAAGTGATCTATGTCGGTGATGCCCACCAACAAATTTATGCATGGCGTGGCGCAGTCAATGCCATGCAACAACTGCCTTTGCCTGAATCGCGCCTCACCACCTCGTTCCGTTTTGGTGAAGAGATTGCATTACATGCCAATGCTATTTTAGGTGCCCTGAATGAAACTGTACCGCTCATGGGCAACCCTCAGCTCAACTCTAAAGTGGTCAACAAACCCCATACCAAAATGCGCGATGCGATTTTATGTCGCACCAATGCCCGCGCTATGGAACTGTTACTCTCAGGATTGGTTCATGGCGATAAAGTCAGCCTACAAGCCGACCATGTCAAACTGAACCGCTTTGTCGATGCCGCAGCGATGCTGAAACAAGGTAAGCGCGTCACCGATGTGCCTGAACTGGCATGGTTTAATTCTTGGCACGATGTACATGAATACTGCGAAACCAATGACGGCAGTGACATCAAGCCTTTAGTCAAATTGGTGGATGATCATGGCACCGATCCACTCAAAAAAGCCCTTGCGAAGATTACACCGATTGAACAGGCGGATTATATTATTTCCACCGCACACAAAGCCAAAGGCTTAGAGTGGAACCGCGTTCACATCGAAGATGATTACCAATTTAAGGTCAACGACAAAGACCATAAAATTAGTGATGAAGAGTTAAGACTGCTTTACGTGGCCTGTACTCGTGCTAAAGTAAGTCTAAATATTCATCACATTTACGACCTGATGCAACAGCTGAAAAAACAGATGCCAAGCTCATTGCGTAAAGTGGCTGGATAATCGAATGTAAAAATAGCAACCACGTCTGCGGGTGTTCTATGAAAATTCAATCCATTCACCTGAAACACATCCTACATTTTGCTGACCTCAAAGTCGATTTTTCTTATCACGACAAAGCTGTCACTTTAATTTTAGGTGATCAAGCCTCAGGCAAAACCTCTATTCTGCGTTTTAGTTATCAGGCTCTGACTTGGTTTGCAGCCCGCTATAAAGATTTACGCTCTGCGGGGGTGGTGATGTTAGATCACGACATTATGCTGAACCGCCTACAGTCCAAAATTGATATTCAAGTTGCTATACCCGCTGAAGTGTATGCTCTCAAACCTACAATAGCCGATGCTGCACCCGAACCTTATACATGGCAACTCTACAAAACCTTAAACCAACAAGGGATTGGCATCAGTCGAGTGGAAACCTTGGAACTCGAACAACTGGTCAATCTATATCAGCAGGCAACCCTACAAGATCCACTGCAAGGTTTACCGTTGATTGCGTATTATCCTGCGGAACGTTTTGTCAATGAGATGAATATTCTCAGCAAGAACAATCCCCTGATTTTCCAACATGCACATGCCTATGAAATTTCAGCTATTCCCTATACCACCTTTGCCCGTTTCTTTGAATGGTTTCGTGAAATCAGCGATATCGAAAATGCGCAAACTGCGCAGTTTTTACAAACGATACTGCATCAGCCCAAAAGTATGCCACCCGATATTCCTCTAAGCTATCAACTCACTCAGGCTCAAGCGCACATTCAGTCACCCAGCCTACAGGCGCTCAAGCAGGCTTTAGCAACCGTGCTGCCTGAGATTGAAGATATGTATCTGCAATATCATCCCAAATTACAACTGATGGTGCGCTATCAGGGCAACAGCATGCTCTATCAACAGCTTTCCAATAGTATCCGCAACTGGGTGGCACTCATTGGCGATATTGTGCGACGTTTATGCTTACTCAACCCTGAAAGCCTGTTCCCATGCTTAGAAGGTGACGGTGTGCTATTGATTGACGCGATTGATCATCAACTGGATCAAAATATGACACAAGTCATTTTAAAACGTTTAAATCAGGCTTTTCCTCGACTGCAAATTATCGCTTCAGGTAACCGAAGTGAGCTGCTGGAACAAGCCAACGAGTTTCAGTGCCTCAAATTGGAAAATAAACAATTAAGTCCGATCCAGCTCGATGCACTGCAACATCAGTTCGATGCCATTTACCAAAACCTTGCCAATCATGAAGCGACCAATGGAACCATCGAACCGATTGCGGCTGAACCTCAAGATTTAAATGTGGCTGAATTATTCACACAAATACAGCAGCAACTCTCTCTCGAACAGCAACAGCATTTGATTGCTTTACTCAGTGCTGAAGATGATGCCTCATCTGCTAATCCATTAACTTAACCTGCTTCATCAGTATCACCATTTCAACTCTAAAAACAGGCAACCAATGGTCGCTTTTTTACATTTCTTGCACTGAGAAAGTACCTCCTAGCCACCAAGAAACGACCATCATGCGTATAATGTTTTGCGTCAGCGCAAAAAAGATTGATGTTGTTTTAGTCATGTTATATGATCGGTTTTACTTGCAAATTTCTAACTGAAATCGGATTTTGCTATAACGCTTCATGAGTTGCGCAACACAACTTCATTATTTTTAAATTTCACATTGGCTTTCAAGATTGAAACTCTTGGGCTGCTCTTTGCAGTCCTGTAATCCTTGAAAGATGAGATTCACCAATAGGTTTTAACCTATTCACGACAATGGAAACGAGTGTGCTACCGATTATTTTATTGTTACCGTTAATACTTGGCACAACCCTTGTCTCATTACTGAAGCAGAGCTCACGTAGGCTAACCGCCTTCGCAGCTGTTGGGGTCAGTATGACAAGTTTAGGCTTATTACTGACCCAAGCACGAGACGTGTTTAATGGCGCTGTCATTACGCAGTCGTGGTCGTGGTTGCCGCAGCTTGGCATTAACTTCAGTTTCCGTCTAGACGCTTTAGGCCTCCTCTTTGCCTTACTCATCAGCGGCATCGGAACCCTCATTTATATTTATGCCTATTTTTATTTAGGCCCCAAAAATTCTCTCAATAAACTCTATCTACTGCTCATGTTGTTCATGGCAGCCATGCTTGGAATTTCACTCTCCAATAATTTAATTTTACTCCTCGTTTTTTGGGAACTGACCAGTATCTCCTCTTTTCTTTTGGTCGGTTATTGGAGCAATTACGACGCGGCGCAACGTGGCTCACGAATGGCCTTGACCATTACGGGTATGGGCGGACTGGCCATGCTGGGTGGTTTCATCTTGCTGGGCCAAATCACTGGCACCTATGAGATTGATCAAATCTTGACAATGACCACACAGATTCAAGGTCATGCTTTATTTGTTCCTACGCTGTTACTGATTTTACTCGGTGCTTTTACCAAAAGTGCGCAATTCCCATTCCACTTTTGGTTACCCAACGCAATGGCAGCCCCGACCCCCGTGTCTGCTTATTTACACTCAGCAACCATGGTCAAAGCGGGCATCTTCTTGGTGGCACGACTGTTACCGATTTTTGCAGGTGCGGCACTGTTCCATAATTTGGTCACGTTTATTGGCCTGTTTACCCTGTGTATGGCTGCATTTTTTGCCATCTTTAAAGAAGACCTGAAAGGTTTATTGGCCTATTCAACCATCAGCCACCTCGGCCTGATCATGTGTCTGTTGGGGACTGGATCACCATTGGCTGTGGCTGCGGCGATTTTTCATATTATTAACCATGCCACCTTTAAAGCAGCTCTGTTCATGATTGCGGGCATTATTGATCATGAGTCAGGCACACGTGACTTGCGTAAGCTTAGCGGGTTATGGCAACTGTTGCCTTATACCGCTACGCTAACCATGGTCACTGCCGCGTCGATGGCTGGCGTGCCCTTGACCAATGGTTTCTTATCTAAGGAAATGTTCTTTACTGAGCTGCTCAGCAACCTGTCTGGCCCTGTGCTCATCTGCTCTGCGATTGTCGCGACACTGGCGGGGATTTTTGCGGTAGCTTACTCTGTACGTTTAGTTCACGGCGTTTTTTTCGATGGTCCTGTAGGCCAACAAGTCCCAAACAAAGATGCACATGAGCCACCGTTTGGCATGCGTGCACCAGCCACTTTACTGGCGATTCTATGTATTTTAGTCGGCTTATTCCCTGCCCTAATGGTTGAAAACATCGTTAACAGTACAGCACGCGCCAGTACCCAAATGATGAATTTTGAAGGCACACATCTTGCCCTATGGCATGGTTTTAACCTGCCATTGTTGATGAGTGCTATTGCCTTGGTCGGCGGTCTAATTTTCTATTTCAGTCTGGCGAAAGGCGGCAAAATTCGAGAAATTGATCTTGATCCATATTTAGGTCGTCTGCAAGGTCGAGTGGCTTTTGACTTATTCCTAAAGTCACTCCTGCTCAACTCACGCAAATTTAAACGATTGACTGAAAACGGTAAATTACAGAGCTATCTGCTCTGGATTGTACTATTTAGCATTGTTTTAGTAGCCATTCCATTCTTGGGCCAAGGCATTAGCACCGGTACACGTGAACTCGCCCATGCTCCAGCCTTAGCGATCGTACTTTGGCTACTGTTATTCTCTTCATGCTGGATGATGCTTTGGTTTCACCATGAACGCATTAAAGCGGTATTGATCAGTGGCGCGATTGGTTTAGTCGTGACCATGATTTTTGTCTGCTTCTCTGCACCAGATTTAGCTCTGACACAAATCACCGTCGATGTGGTCACTACCGTATTGCTATTGATGAGTTTATCGCTTTTACCGCAACTCACACCGTATGAATCAAGTGTCTCACGTCGTTGGCGCGATGCTCTCATTGCGATTGGTGGCGGACTTGGCATTGCATGGATTACATGGCTCATTTTAACCCGTGATCACAACTCCATTTCATGGTTCTTCATGCAACAGTCGATTCCACTAGGCGGTGGAACCAACGTCGTCAATGTCATTTTAGTTGACTTCCGTGGTTTCGATACCTTTGGTGAAATTACAGTCCTCGGTATTGCAGGCATCGGTGCACTGTGTTTAATGGATGGTATGCGTGCTCACGGTACCACCATGACCCAAGGTCTCAGCTACCGTTTCAATCCATCGCCACTCATGCTTCGCATTAGCGCATCGTGGATTTTACCGATTGCCTTGGTGGTCAGTCTGTATATCTTCTTACGCGGGCATAACCTGCCGGGCGGTGGGTTTATCGCGGGTTTAATTACCGCTTTGGCCTTGATTATTCAGTACATGGCACTCGGTCAAGACCATGCGGAACAGCTGCTCAAAGCCAAATCAGGTCGTTTGTATGAAATCTGGATTGGTACAGGTTTAGTTATCGCAGGCTTAACAGGCTTAGGCGCATGGTTTTGGGGACGCCCATTCCTCACCAGCGCACACTTTTATGTGTCGCCACCAATTTTAGGCGAAATGCATCTTGCAACCGCAGCACTATTCGATGTCGGTGTTTATATTACGGTTGTAGGCGCGACCATGTTGCTCATTTCTGTTTTAGGTGACTCTCGTCACTCCAGCATGTCTGGTCCAGTCGTACCAAAGGGGGATTAATATGATTAGTTTAGAATTGTTACTTGCCTCCGCTATTGGTCTATTGACTGCAACAGGTATTTATCTGATTTTACGTGCTCGTACCTTTCCTGTGGTGCTTGGGCTTGCCATGATTGGCTATGCCGTCAATTTATTTTTATTTGCTATGGGCCGACTCCAAGTCAATGCGCCTGCGGTACTCACCGAAGCCAGCAAAGCAACCGATCCCCTTCCGCAAGCTTTGGTGTTAACCGCAATTGTGATTGGCTTTGCCACCACTGCTTTTATTGTACAACTGGCCTTACGCAGTCGCTATGAAACAGGAACCGACCACGTTGACTCTAAAGAAGAAATACCACAAATTGACCCACGTGAGGATGAGCCATAATGAATGACTTCATCCACTTTTGGACCGAACACACCCCAATTTTTAGTATTCTAATCCCTGCCCTTACCGCTTTTGTGTTGGTATTATTGGGTAATCCGGGATCAGGTTCTTTAGCACAAGACTGGCGACAACCTTGGCGTCGGGGTATCAGTTATACTTCAGGTTTGCTCGGTTTATTCACCGCAGTCAACTATCTGATCTTTGCAAGCTCAGGGCAAATCAGCGTTTACAACCTGAGTGAATGGGCAGCGCCGTTTGGTATTGTTTTGGTCCTCGATCAACTGTCTGCACTCATGTTGGTCTTAACCTATGCTTTGGCAGTTCCTGTAATGTGGTTTGCCAGTAAAGAATGGGATGAGCGTGGACGTTACTTTCATGCCATGTGTCATTTCCTGCTGATGGGTCTCACAGGCGCTTTCCTGACAGGCGACTTATTTAACCTGTTCGTGTTCTTTGAAATTTTGTTGATGGCCTCTTATGTCTTGTTACTGCATGGTCAAGGCAAAGCGCGTTTTCAACTGGGCATTCACTACGTCACCATTAACCTGTTGGCATCAGCCCTATTTTTGATTGGCCTTGGCATGATTTACGGCAGTGTCGGTAGCCTCAATATGGCGGATGTTGCACGTTTGATGCCTGTATTAGAAGCCGATCAACATCGTATCGCGGTTGCAGGTGGGCTATTGTTGTTTACAGTCTTTGGCATTAAAGCAGCCATGCTACCTGTCGGATTTTGGTTACCCAAAACCTATGCGGTGGCAACGACGCCTGTGGCGGCTCTGTTCACCATCATGACCAAAGTCGGTATTTATGCCATTTTACGTGTCAACGGCACCGTATTTGACGATGCAATTAGTCGTGAAATTCTGCAATACATTTTATTACCAATTGGTTTGATTACATCTGTCTATGGTGTGATTGGTGCGATGGGTGCGGAACGCTTACGTCGTTTCATTGGCTTTATGATTTTGTCTTCTGTAGGCACGATTTTAATCGCCATTTCCCTATTCAATACTTTGGCATGGGCAGCGGCACTGTATTATTTGGTACACAGTACTATTATTGCAGCAGCGTTTTACATTTTAAGTGGTTGGATTACTTCACAACGCGGTGAATTTAAAGACCACTTTAAAATCGCACCTCAAATGAAACAGCAGAAGATACTCTCTATTACCTACTTTACAATTGCTTTGATGATGGCCGGTTTGCCTCCATTTAGTGGCTTCCTAGGTAAGGTTTTTATATTACAAGCAACCTCTAATTCACCTTATCAGTTGTTGATCATTTTGACGGTTTTGGTCGTCAGCTTACTCAGCATTATCGCCTTTACTCGTGTGGGTTTTATTCTGTTCTGGCGTGCAACAAAGCCTGAAGATAACCCTATCGAGCCTGCTTATACCACCTATCAAGCCTTGCCTGAGCAAGCACCAAAACGCAATGACAAAACCATTTATCTTTTATTGGTCGGTTTAATTGGCTATATGGTCTTTGCAAGTCCAATTCAGAAGTACACTTACCAAACCGCTATGCAAATCCAAAATAATGCGCTCTATGAGCAAACTTTGCTTAAAACCGATGAGCATGGGCAAACCATTAGCGTACAACCGTTCGATAGTGAAAATTTACCTGAAACCAAATATGGTGGCGAACGCGTGGATCCAAATGCACATTTGATTCCATATTTAATTTCGGAAGAAACACTGGAAGGTGAACATATTTCTGAATACAAACAGCGTCAAATGCAACAGCAGCATCAGGCTGAAGAGCAACCAAACACAGAACGACTAGAACCTATGGTGGAGCCTTAAACATGAAAAAGACTTCTTTTCTAGTACGCTGGCTTCCTCACCCTTTTGTTTCGGTTGTGGTTGCACTTAGTTGGCTAATGCTGGCGCATAGTGTTGAAGCAGCGAGTTTAGTCATGGCAGTTTTACTCGGTATCTTTATTCCACGTTTCATTAAACCTTTCATTGCATATACGCCAAATATTGAATGGAAATCAGCAGTTAAACTACTTTTTGTCGTACTTTACGATATTGTGATGTCCAATATTACCGTGGCAAAACAAGTTCTAGGGCCGATTGATCGTCTACAACCCAAATGGTTTCGTGTTCCGCTTGAAACGCAGCATGAGGAAGTCAATACACTATTGGCAATGATTATTACCACAACGCCTGGAACCGTTTCAGCAGGGATTGACCAAGATCGTGGGGATATTTTGGTCCACGCACTCAGCACTGATGATGCTGATGCCGAAATCCAAAATATTAAAGCGCGCTATGAAAAACCGTTGATGCAAATTTTTGGTGTTCAAGCAGGAGATAATACATGACTATTTTACCGTATGCTCTCGGCATCTGTTTAATTGCCGTCACGATCTCAATGCTGCTGTGCTTGATTCGTTTAATCATTGGCCCATCCATCGTGGACCGACTATTAGCACTCGATACCTTATTTTTAAATGCCACCTGTTTGATTATCATTTTAGGCATTTACTGGGCCAGCACCTCATTGTTTGAAGGTGCGCTATTGGTTGCGATGTTAGGCTTTGTATCTACAGCCGCTTTAGCACGCTACTTCACCTCAGGTCATGTGATTGACTAGGAGCGATATAGATGCAACTCACAATGGAAATTCTGGTTTCAATTTTTCTCATGATCGGCACTTTCTTCATGCTGGTTGGAGGGATTGGAATGGTACGCCTACCCGACTTATTCATGCGTCTTCACGCACCCACAAAATCAAGTACGCTTGG
The DNA here is from genome assembly GCF_003231195.1 of Acinetobacter sp. WCHAc060042. Taxonomy (NCBI): domain Bacteria; kingdom Pseudomonadati; phylum Pseudomonadota; class Gammaproteobacteria; order Moraxellales; family Moraxellaceae; genus Acinetobacter; species Acinetobacter sp. WCHAc060042. Next base: position 23,898 of record NZ_QKVN01000006.1, on the reverse strand, counting down.
CTTGGGCAGTTTTTTGATTGCTGCCATGATTTATTCTGCATTTCAAGGTCGCTTTGGTTTTCCTGAACTATTGCTCACCTTATTTGCATTTTTGACTGCACCAGTATCTGCTAACTTAATGGCACAAGCAGCATTGCATTTACGTTTACGCTCACTCAGTGGTGATGTACCAGAAGCTTTAAATCGCCCCTTACCTTGGCAACGCACGCGCCGTAGGGCTTTCCAAAAGCAGCATAATGATGATCTTTCTCAGTAACATAGAAATCACGGCCACACTCGGTATTTCTGACTCATTCAATTTGTAAATGTAAATGAAGCAAATAAAAAAGCCACCCTCGGGTGGCTTTTTTATGCTCAGTTAAACTGAATTACTCATCATCTTTTTTTGCTTCGTCAGCAGGTAAATCCTTCACTGCTTCTGCAATCAGACCAAACATATAGTTACCATATGCATTGGTTTTGTCGTAATGGAAACGCAAACGCGGTGTAATACGTGTCTTAATACGACGGCTGAGTTCATGACGCAAGAAACCAGATGCTTTGTTTAACACATCAAGTGTTTCTTTATTTGCTGCCTCACTTTGCTCATCGCCAAGCTCACGACCCATTACAGTCACATACACTTCAGCATAACCTAAGTCTGGACTTACTTTCACCGCAGAGATGGTCACAAGACCACCTAAGCGTGGATCTTTCAGCTCTTGACGGATCAATTCAGACAACTCTCGTTGTACTGTATCCGCCATACGCTTAAGACGTTGACTACCCGCCATTAAAGACTCCGTTTGATCAATTGAACATCGTACACTTCAATCTTATCTAGTGCTTTAATGTCTTTATAACCTTTCACCGCAAGACCACATTCCATACCAGCACGAACCTCTTCAACCACTTCTTTATAACGACGAAGTGATTCAAGCTCACCTTGGAACACAACCACGTCATCACGAAGGACACGAATTGGTTTGTTACGGTGTAATACACCTTCAAGTACCATACAGCCTGCTGCAGCACCAAACTTACTTGAGTGGAACACTTCACGTACTTCAGCCACACCTAGAATTGTTTCACGGTGTTCTGGTGCAAGTTTACCGCTCATCGCTGCTTTCACATCATCAATCAATTGATAGATAATTGAGTAGTAACGAATGTCGATGCCGTCAGCATCTGCTTTTTGACGTGCTGCGTTATCCGCACGTACGTTAAAGCCAAGAAGAACTGCCTCAGAAGATTCAGCTAGTGTCACGTCAGATTCAGTGATCGCACCAACACCTGAACCAATGACACGGACTTTAACTTCGTCTGTTGCAAGGTCAGCAAGAGCAACGTGTAATGCTTCCAATGTACCACGTACATCAGTTTTCAATACGACATTGACGATAGGTACATCTTTCTTGCCCATAGACGCCATGATATTTTCAAGACGCATTGCGCTTTGACGCTCAAGACGTTTTTGGCGTTCACGATCCATACGCGCATCCGCAACTTCACGTGCTTTCTTCTCGTCATTCACAACAAGAACTTCATCACCCGCCATTGGCGCTTCAGGTAAACCTAAAATTTCCACTGGAATTGAAGGACCTGCAGATTGAATACGTTTACCGTTTTCATCTGTCATCGCACGTACGCGACCATAAGATGCACCCGCAAGAACCAGGTCACCTACTTTCAATGTACCGTTTTGAACAAGGATAGACGTGACCGCACCACGGCTGTTGTCTACACGTGCTTCAATCACGACACCTTGAGCAGCACCTTCTTCAGATGCTTTCAACTCAAGTAATTCAGCTTGGATTGAAATAATATCTAGAAGCTCATCAATACCTTGACCTGTATGTGCTGAAACCATTGCAACAGGAACGTCACCGCCCCATTGTTCAGGAACGATTTCTTTCACAGTCAATTCATTCAATACGCGGTCTGGATCAGCAGACTCTTTATCCATTTTGTTGATTGCAACAATAATTGGCGTGCCAGCAGCACGTGCGTGATCAATCGCTTCAGCTGTTTGTGGCATTACACCATCATCCGCCGCCACAACCAATACCACGATGTCTGTCGATTTCGCACCACGTGAACGCATTGCAGTAAATGCTGCGTGTCCCGGAGTATCTAAGAATGTGATAATGCCTTTATCAGTCGTTACATGATATGCACCGATGTGCTGAGTGATACCACCCGCTTCACCAGCTGCCACTTTTGAACGACGAATACGGTCAAGCAATGATGTCTTACCATGGTCAACGTGACCCATGATAGTTACAACAGGAGGACGAGTCGTTTGAGCGCCACGTGCTTCTTCTGCTGCTTCAAGTAAGTTATCTTCAGCTTGGGTATCCGATACAAGAACTGGGTTATGGCCCATTTCTTCCACGATCAACGCTGCAATTTCTTGATCAATCGCTTGGTTTTGAGTTACAAGTTCACCCATTTTCATCAGCGACTTAATCACTTCGCGTACTTTAACTGCCATTTTCGCAGCCAAGTCAGCAACCACAATTGTTTCACCAATTTCAACATCATAAACTTGTTTTTTAACTGGTTTTTCAAAGCCATGCTTGTTTGCTTGGCTGGTTTTTAAACCACGTTTATGCGTGTTGTCACGGAAAGACTGTTCTTCACCACGACGACCACCTTTCTTCGGTGCACGCGCACCTGGTGTATTGGTACCACGTTTGATATCGCGGTCTTCTTTGGCAAATGAATCTTCATATGCTTGACCAACAAGACCCGCTGCAAGTGGAGAATCATCCACGACACGAATCGTTGCTGTTGCATCTTCATTTGAGTATTTAGACGCCATTTGACGCATTTGCTCAAGTGTACGTTGCTGTGCTTCTTCAGCTGCTTTACGACGAGCTGCTTCTTCAGTTGCTTTAAGTTGAGCTGCCTGAGCTTCGCGCGCTTTTTTCTGTTCTGGTGTTTCAATCACTTTAACTTGTGCTTTAACCACAGGTTTATTGGTTGATTTACGTTTCACCACAACTGCTGCTTTTGCGACTTCTTGCTTCGTCGTTTCTTGCTTAGCAGCAGCACGCATTGCTTCAAAGTTTGCAGCTGCTTTATTTACAACTGGCGTTTCAGCTTTTGGTTCAACCATAGCTTGCACGTTTGCACGCGCTTGTTGCTCAGCTTGTGCTTTCGCCAAAGCTTCTGCTTTAATTTGTTCTGGATCTGGCTTAGTAAATGTATGCTTCTTGCGAACTTCTACATTAATTGTTTTCGCCTTACCTGATGTACTGGCTACTTTAGCCGTACTGGTCGTTTTACGTTTCAACGTGATTTTTCCTGCCTGACCATCGTCTTGACCATGAATTTTCTTCAAATGGTGCACGAGGGCATCTTGTTGTTCAGTAGAGATAATATCGTCCGATTTACGCTGTGGTAAACCTGCATCACGAACCTGCTCTAGGAGCTTCTCAACAGGGCGGTTCACGCTGAGAGCTAACTCTTGTATCGTCTTGTCCGTCATGTATGATCTCCTAGTTAAACCATGATTCGCGCGCTTTCATAATAAGTTGACCCGCTTTCTCTGCACCTAAACCTTCAATATCTGAAATATCGTCAGTCGCTTGGTCAGCCAAGTCATCAATCGTGATTACACCACGTGCTGCGAGTGCATATGCAATCTCTTGTGTCATCCCTTCCATTGCAACGAGTTCTGCACTTGGATCTTGGATGTTTTCTTGCTGTTTCAATGCATCAGCCAATGCAACTTCTTTTGCGCGGCCTTGAAGTAATTCAACCACTTCAGCATCTAATTCAATTTCGTCAAATGTTTCAGCCGGAACATAAGCAATCTCTTCCAAAGAAGTGAAGCCCATTTCAACCAAAGCCATTGCCAAATCTTCTTCAATATCTAAACGTGATACAAATAAGTCTAGGTATTGTTGAGCTTCGTTTTGCTGACGAGCATGATACTCTTCTTCAAGCATCATGTTCAGTTTATAACCGGTCAATTCAGATGCAAGTCGAACATTTTGACCTTGAGAACCGATCGCACGCGCTAATTGGTCGCTGGTTGCGAAAATAATGTCAGCTGTACGTTCTTCTTCATCAATCACGATACCCGATACATCTGCTGGCTCTAAAGCACTCGCAATATACTGAGCAGGATCATCAGACCATACCACTACATCAATACGCTCACCGTTCAACTCTTGCTGAACTGCTTGGATACGTGTACCACGCATACCAATACATGCACCCACCGGATCAATACGATGATCGTTGGTTTTCACAGCGATTTTAGCACGAACGCCCGGTTGACGCGCCGCTGCTTTAATCTCGATGATTTCTTCAGAAATTTCAGGAATTTCCTTTTTCATCAACGCGATGAGCATTTCTGGCTTGGCACGAGATAACTGAAGTTGTGCGCCACGACCTTCACGGTTCACATTAAACAAAATCGCATTTACACGTTGTTTTGGACGCAAAATTTCTTTTGCAATCATTTCTTCACGTGCAAGGTACGCTTCTGCATTGTCACCAAGATCAATGATAAAGCCATCTTTGGTCTGCTTTTTCACTTCACCGTAGATCAACTCGCCCACTTTCGACTCATACGCATCCGCAATCAACGCACGCTCTGCTTCACGAATTTTCTGAACAATCACTTGTTTCGCAATTTGTGCTGCAATACGACCGAAGTCAATTGACTCAACTTCAAGCTCTCGTACATCACCGATCGACCATTTTGCTGGATCAACATCTGAAATGGCGTCTTGGCACGCAGGCATTTCATGATCTTCATCCGCAACTACGGTCCATTGACGGAAAGTACTATATTCACCCGTTTTACGATCAATCTCTACACGAAGCTGCGCTTCTTCAGAGTTTGTTCCTTCGTAGAACTTCTTTTTAGTCGCAGCAACAAGCGCTTGTTCCAAGGCTTCGAAAATCGCTTCACGACTTACACCTTTTTCATTACTAACCGTTTCAACGACGGTAAGAATTTCACGTGCCATAAGCCACCTATTTCGTTCAGATTCTTATTTATTAAATGAATTAATCTTGATAGACCAAATTGGCTTTATCAATATTATTGCTATCAATTTCAAGTACTTGCTGCTTTTCCACTTCAACTTGAATCATTTCTGCTTCAAGATCTACAGCAACCAATTTTGCTTGGAATTTACGACGATTATCAACTGCACTGATCAAACGGAACGCAATTTGTTGACCAACATATGCTGGTAATTGTTCAAGTTGGAAAAATGGACGATCCCAACCTGGTGAAGATACTTCAAGCGCATACTCACCTGAAATTGGATCATGCACATCGAGCATTGCACCGACCTGTTGAGTCACGCGTACGCAGTCCTGAACACCAATACCGCGCCCTTGTTCAAGCTCACCATCTTCATTGATAACAGGTTCTGCATGTTCATCGACCGCTTTGTCGATATAAATACGCAATAAAGAACGTTTGCCTTGAGGAAGGAATTCAATTCCCCAAAGATCCACACCACAGGCTTGCACTGCAGGAGCAATTAAGTCTTGGAGTGCTTGGGTTTTATTTGATAGCTTCATTTACTCTCGTCAATTTTGTGCGATTCAATGGCCGAAACTGACCACTACAAACCAATACAAACTATAGTAGTAGTGGAACATGACACTTTGACTTTCACCGTATCCGGCGCACATCGACACTACACGATAGCCAATAAAAAAGGGCGTAATCGCCCCAATTATTGCACAGAAAATCAATATCCACTGTGCAAAAAGGCCCACCTTGTTGTGAGCCTCTTTTAGAAACTTGGTAGCGGGAGCTGGATTTGAACCAACGACCTTCGGGTTATGAGCCCGACGAGCTACCAGACTGCTCCATCCCGCATCAACGTGCAAAAATTATATACAAATATGAACTATTTTTCAATCTAAATACTTCATACTTGCTTTGATTTAGTTGCACCTAAATCAAATTGGTAGCGGGAGCTGGATTTGAACCAACGACCTTCGGGTTATGAGCCCGACGAGCTACCAGACTGCTCCATCCCGCATCAACATGCAAAAATATTCTTGGTTTAATCACTTAAACCACTTACTTTAGTTTGCTTCTAAAATAAGATTGGTAGCGGGAGCTGGATTTGAACCAACGACCTTCGGGTTATGAGCCCGACGAGCTACCAGACTGCTCCATCCCGCATCAACAGATTTGCTGCATACACCAACTTAATCTTCTGGATTCATAAGTTGGTGCGGAAGGGGGGACTTGAACCCCCACGCCCGAAAGCACTACCACCTCAAGGTAGCGTGTCTACCAATTCCACCACCACCGCAGCTGTGACGCATTCTAGTAGCATCGCCACAAAAAAGAAAGGACTAATTCCAATTATTCGCTTGTTTTCGGTGCAGTTGGTGAAGTTTCAGTCGATTGCACAGGTACAGAAGTTGTCGTTTGTACCGACTTTAGGCTGTATGCATCTGTAGTTTGCTTTTTAGCAAACACGGCCAATGTCAAACTGGTGACAAAAAACAATGCCGTTAAAATCGCTGTTAATCGTGTCAAGAAGTTCCCTGAACCCGATGCACCAAATACAGTTGCCGCACCGCCACCACCAAACGAAGCACCAGCATCTGCACCTTTACCATGCTGGACTAAAATCAGCACGATCATCAACACAGCTAAGATAATATGTACTACCAGCACAAAAGTTTGCATGCTGAACTCCTAATTATTTTGTATTTGCAAATGCTTCGGCAATTTTATAAAAAGACGTTGCATTTAAAGATGCCCCACCGACGAGCGCACCATTGATATCTGGACAAGCCGCTAACTCTACTGCATTTTCAGCTTTAACACTACCACCATATAAAATGGCCATGCTTGCGCCATGCGAGGTAATTTGGGTTAAACCTTCACGGATTTTTGCATGCATGGCCTGTGCATCTTCTGGCAATGCAGTTTTGCCTGTGCCAATCGCCCAAATCGGCTCATAAGCAATCACAATATTTTGCCATTGTTCCGCCACCACCACACTAGCCAAGTCACAAATCTGTTGTAAAACAATAACTTCAGCCTGACCCGATTCACGTTGTTCTAGACTTTCACCTACACAGTAAATGACAGTCAAACCAGCATTTAGTGCATTTTGTGCTTTGGCATTTAAAACAGCAGAAGTTTCCGCAAAATATTCACGGCGCTCCGAATGCCCCACCAAAACATATTCGATTTGGCTATCTTTCAGTAGCTCTGCACTCACCTCACCTGTATATGCACCAGTATGGGCAAAACGTGAAACATCTTGAGCTACGGTAAAAACTGGGCGTACAGCTTTCGCAAGCTCAACTTGTGTTGCGCCCAGTGCGATTGCAACAGGTGCAACGCCAATATTACATTTTTCTTGTGCTATTTCTTTCTCTTGCAAGAGCTGTTTAAATTCTTGAAGCAATTGCTTGGCATCTGCCTGCATTGGGTTCATCTTCCAATTGCCGACAACCCATGGCTTAATCGTCGAACCCGACATACAGCACCCTATTCAAAACAGTTCATTAAAACGGCCTCATTCTACACGTTATTTATTTTTCAAAGATAGTTTTCTTCCAGAATTTATTCTTTGATGGAAACTACACCGATCAAAACAAAGAGCATTTTGTAAAAAAAACCGCCTGCTATTACGACCAGTTCATGCTTTTAATCGATATTAAGGTGGTGACAACACTTTCAGATATGGTATTTTTGTGCAACAAAAGTATAATTTTACGATACCAATTATAAACAATTGAGAAGTTAAGGACTTGGGGAATGTCAGTATCAAATGGTTTGCCTAAATTCACAGGCTTTATTCGACGCTTAGTCGAAGACGGACGCATGACTGCTGAAAATATGCAGCAGGCGATGCTTGCTGCCAAAAAGGCTCAACAAGATATTGTTCCTTATCTGATCGAAAATTATAAACTCTCTCCAAAAATTATCGCAGAAACGATTTCTTTGGAGTTTGGTGAGCCAGTTTTTGACCTAAGTGTCTATGACTCAGCACAAATTCTACGAGATGTTGTTGATATTAAGCTCATCACTAAACATCGTATTCTACCTATCTTCCGCCGAGGTAATATTCTTTATCTCGCAACCAGCAATCCGACCAATATGGATGCCATGGATGCGATTCGCTTCAACTCTAAAATGAACATTGAAGCAATTATTGTTGAGCATCCTCAACTGGAAAAATTTATTGAGCAAAACTTTACTCAAACAGATAGTTTTGAATTTGCTGATGATGATATTGATTTAGATCTAGAACAAGATTTTGAAAAGCCGAATGATGAGGAGGATGACTCCCCGCAAGGTGATGAAGCACCGATTGTAAAATACATCAATAAACTATTAATTGATGCAATTCGTATGGGCGCCTCAGACTTACACTTTGAGCCTTATGAAAAATCGTATCGCGTTCGTTATCGTGTCGATGGTGTACTTCGTCATATTGCCAGCCCACCACTACAGCTCGCAACACGTCTTGCCTCTCGCTTGAAAGTCATGTCTCAAATGGACATTTCCGAAAAACGTGTTCCTCAAGATGGGCGTATTAAATTAAAGCTATCAAAAAGCAAAGCGATTGATTTCCGTGTCAACTCTCTGCCGACTTTATTTGGTGAGAAGCTGGTACTGCGTATTCTTGATCCATCGAGCGCTATGTTAGGGATTGATGCATTAGGCTATGAACCTGATCAAAAAGAACTCTTTATGCAAGCTTTGGACAAACCACAAGGCATGCTACTGATTACAGGTCCAACAGGTTCAGGTAAAACGGTATCCTTATATACAGGTTTGAATATTTTAAATAAAGAAGATACGAATATTTCAACTGCCGAAGACCCAGTTGAGATTAACTTAGAAGGCATTAATCAGGTCAATGTGAATAATAAAGTCGGCCTCACTTTCTCAGCCGCACTCAAGTCTTTTCTGCGTCAGGATCCAGACATTGTAATGGTCGGTGAGATCCGTGATCTTGAAACAGCAGAAATTGCCATTAAAGCTGCGCAGACCGGTCATATGGTGATGTCGACACTACATACTAACAGTGCCCCTGAAACCCTGACACGATTACGCAACATGGGGGTGCCATCATTTAATATTGCCACTTCAGTCAACCTCGTAATCGCTCAGCGTTTAGCACGTCGTTTATGTAAACAATGTAAAACACCTGCTGACATTCCTGAACAAAGTTTACTCGAAATGGGCTTTACCGCAGAAGATATTAAAAATCCAGACTTCAAACTTTATCAGCCTGTAGGATGTGCTGAATGTCGTGAAGGCTATAAAGGTCGTGTCGGCATTTATGAAGTCATGAAAGTTACATCAGAAATTTCAAAAATTATTATGGAAGACGGCAATGCCTTACAGATTGCAGAAGCTTCAGCAAAATTAGGATTTAACAATTTACGTCGTTCAGGTTTACTCAAGGTTATGCAGGGGGTCACTTCCTTACAAGAAGTGAATCGTGTAACCAGCGAATAATTGAAATATTGAAAGAATAAGGATAAACGCATGGCTGTCAAGAAAGCACAGATGATGCCAACCTTCAATTATGAAGGGATAGACCGTAAAGGGGCAAAAATTAAAGGGGAGTTGCCTGCACGTAATCTTGCCCTCGCCAAAGTCACTTTGCGTAAACAAGGCATTACCATCAAAAGTATTCGTGAAAAGAAAAAGAATATTCTTGAAGGCGTATTTAAGAAAAAAGTGACGACGCTGGACATCACGATTTTCACCCGTCAGCTCGCAACGATGATGAAAGCTGGTGTACCACTGGTTCAAGGGTTTGAAATCGTGGCTGAAGGCTTAGAAAATCCAGCAATGCGTGAAGTCGTCCTCGGCATTAAGGGTGAAGTTGAAGGCGGTAATACCTTTGCTGGAGCACTCAGAAAATACCCTCAATATTTTGACAATTTATTCTGTTCGTTGGTCGAATCAGGTGAACAATCAGGTGCACTTGAAACGATGCTAGATCGTGTAGCGGTTTATAAAGAAAAAAGTGAGTTACTCAAACAAAAAATTAAAAAAGCCATGAAATATCCCGCAACAGTGGTTGTGGTTGCAGTGATTGTGACGATTATTTTGATGGTCAAAGTCGTCCCCGTTTTCCAAGAACTCTTTACCTCCTTTGGCGCAGAATTACCAGCATTTACTCAAATGGTCGTCAACATGTCTGAATGGATGCAAAAATATTGGTTTATCTTGATTATTGTAATTGGTATCTTAATTACAGCTTTACTGGAAACAAAAAAGCGCAGTAAAAAGTTTCGTGACATGCTGGATAAAGCTGCGCTGAAAGCCCCAATTTTCGGTGATTTGGTTTATAAAGCAATTATTGCTCGCTATAGCCGTACTCTTTCCACAACCTTTGCTGCTGGCGTTCCTTTAATTGATGCACTTGAGTCTACAGCTGGGGCAACCAACAATGTGGTCTATGAAGAAGCTGTGATGAGAATCCGCGAGGATGTAGCAACCGGTCAACAACTTCAATTTGCCATGCGTGCCACCAATAAATTCCCTTCCATGGCAGTACAAATGGTTGCCATTGGTGAAGAATCTGGTGCGCTTGATGCCATGCTAGATAAAGTTGCCACTCACTATGAAAATGAAGTTGATAATGCCGTGGATGGCTTAACTGCAATGATGGAACCTTTGATCATGGCGGTCTTGGGTGTACTTGTGGGTGGTCTCGTGATTGCCATGTATCTACCAATCTTCCAAATGGGTTCTGTGGTTTAATGCAAGAAATAATTTCCTCTCTGATCAACACTCCAACTGCACTTTATTTCGTGGTTGGAGTTTTTAGTTTGTGTATCGGCAGTTTCCTCAATGTGGTGATCTACCGCACCCCAAAAATGATGGAGCAAGAATGGCGTACTGATTGTCAACTGTTACTTCATCCTGAGCAACCCATCATTGATGAAACGAAGCTCACCTTAAGCAAACCAGCATCTACCTGCCCCAAATGCAACAGTGCCATACACTGGTATCAAAATATCCCTGTGGTTAGTTGGTTAGTACTGCGTGGAAAGTGTGGCACCTGCCATAACCCAATTAGCATTCGTTACCCTGCTATTGAACTGCTCACAGCCACGTGTGCATTGATCGTAGTCGCGGTCTTTGGTCCAACCATCCAAATGCTTTTTGGCCTAGTCTTAACCTACATTCTCATCGCTTTAACCTTTATTGATTTTGATACGCAGCTCCTGCCAGATCGCTATACTCTCACACTTGCAGCACTTGGTTTAGCAATAAATAGTTATGCTATTTATACCTCTCCCACCGCTGCCATTTGGGGTTATATCATTGGCTTCTTGTGCTTATGGGTCGTCTATTATCTATTTAAGCTTATCACTGGCAAGGAAGGCATGGGCTATGGCGACTTTAAGTTACTTGCTGCCCTAGGTGCCTGGATGGGGCCGTTGTTACTGCCACTGATTGTGCTACTTTCATCTTTTGTTGGTGCAATCATCGGCATCATCTTGCTCAAAATTCGAAAAGAAAATCAACCTTTTGCTTTTGGTCCATATATTGCTATTGCAGGTTGGATTGCTTTTCTTTGGGGCGAGCAAATTATGAAAATTTATTTAGGCAATTAATAAAACCTATGGCATTTATTTTAGGTCTGACAGGCGGAATCGGTAGCGGGAAATCTGCCGCAAGTCACTGGTTTGAACAACAAGGCATTCACGTGGTTGATGCAGATGTGGTTGCTCGAGAAATTGTGGCTGTAGGTCAGCCTGCACTGCAACAAATTCAAGCCCAGTTTGGAGATTGGGTGCTCCTAGACAACGGCGAACTGAATCGCCGCGCTTTGCGCGAACACATTTTCCAAGACCCAGCTGCCCGCACGCAATTGGAAAATATCACCCACCCTGCTATTCGCCAGTCCATCAGACAACAATTGCGAGATGCGACTAGCCCTTATGTGATTTTGGTTTCACCGCTACTGTTTGAGACCAATCAACATGAACTAACCCAACACACCCTGTTGATTGATGCTTCTATAGATCTACAAATTTTGCGTGCTTCTCAACGTGACCATCAAAATATTGAGCAGATTCAGGCCATCATTCAAGCTCAAATGCCACGCGAGCAAAAACAGGCTTTAGCCAATGATATTGTGATAAATGATGGACATTTGGAGCACTTATACGCACAGCTCAGACCTTTGCATTTAAAGTATTTAGCTCGTTCAGAAGCCTAAAAAAAGCAGTCGATTATCACTGCTTTTTTTGTTGCACGAGTTGGGCTTTCAAACTGTCCTTACGTATCCAGCGCCAAGGCTGCAAGGCACCAATCCCCATCCCTACAAGCCCACATAAAATGGCAACACTCAGCGGCTCATTGAGCAGAGGAACTGCAATTATTGCAGCAATAAATGGTGCTAAAGTGACAATACTGCCTGTTTTAAATGCCCCCAAACGTTTAATAGCCTCCACATAAGTAAGAGTCGCTACAATCACCACAAATATGCCATGAAATATGACCTGAGCAATCAATTGCACAGGTTGCACATGTGCGAGGGTTTTGGGCAAAAACAAAACATAAATTGGTACAAATACAATCGCAGCCCAAACCGCAACACCTGCCATGGAATGCCACGCAGATAATTTCCATTGCCGAAGCAAGACAGTAAATGTTCCCCAAAGCACAGCACTGAGGAAAAATAAACCATCCCCTAAACTAAAAGCGATACCTGTTTCTTGATACATCAACCCGCTCATGACCGTCAGTGCAAGCAACATAATACTGAGGCTAAGCCAAGTATGCCGGTCAAAGGGCTGCCGAAATAAAAGATAAGCCGCGACAGCCGTGCAAAGTGGAATGCAGCCATTGAGAAAGATCGCAGCATGTGCCGCAGGCACATAATGAAATGCACTATAAGCGGTGATGCAATAACATACCCCACCGATCATCGCCAAAATAAAAGGCTCTTTCTTCCACAAAAAGGCGGTATCCTTTTTATAGATCAAGATCGGCATTAAAATGCAAAATGCCAAGAGAAAACGTAAGGCGGTAATATCCCACGCCCCAATGCCCCAATTAGCACTGAGCCGAGCCGTTAAGGTAAATCCCCCCCAAATACACATGGTGATGGCAATAAATACATAGCCTTGTTTTTGAGGGGTCATCATTGGATTTAAATTGAATCGGAAATTAAAAAATTTTAGACATTACGTTGACGACATGCTTCATACAAAGCCATACCCGTTGCTACACTGACATTCAGACTTTGCAAGTTGCCTGCCATCGGGATATATACTGTTTGATCACATTGAGACTGGGTAATTGGACGCAGGCCTGTATCTTCAGCACCCATCACCACACATACAGCAGTGCCCGTAAAATCGAACTGTTGTAGCGGCAAGGCTTTTTCATCCAACATGGTACCAACCACACGCACATTAAATTCTTCCTTAATTTGCGCTAACGTCCGAGCCAAATTGGTTACTTGAATAAATTTAACTTTTTCAGCACCACCTGCCGCAACTTTGCGCGCAGTCGGGGTCAAACTTGCAGAACGATCACGAGGCACAATCACAGCTTCAACACCCATTGCAGCAGCAGTACGGATACATGCGCCGAGGTTATGCGGATCGGTGACTTGGTCTAAACCCAGCAATAAACAATTTGGCGACTGTTTAAGTAAAGCTTCTAGATCTTTTTCATTGAAAACTGGATTAGGACGGACCGCAGCCACAACTCCTTGGTGGAACGGCAAGCCAGCCATTTTTTCCAAGCGATCACGGCCCGTTTGTTGCACACTAATCCCAAACGGTTCAGCCAGTTCAAGCACACGCTTTAAACGCTGGTCATCACGCCCTTTTAAGGTAAAAAGTGTGAGCACACGTTCAGGCTCAAGCTCCAACAATGACTCCACCGAATGAACGCCATAAAAATATTCAGGTTTAGCCATGTAGGACCTCTAAAAGATAAATCACCATCGACACGATGTGCCAAAATAAAAATCCTGTAAAGCTGACTTTACAGGATTGCTGTGCAATATCTAGTTTAACTGATTTTGCTTAAAATTACTTAGTGAGTATTGTCTGAAAGCTTAGCCTTCTAAATGACACACGTAATCTAAAACTTCATCAGTTTCAATTTTGAAACGGCTATTGCCAGGCACGTAAAAAGACTGTCCCGCACGGAACAATTCGCTCTCTTCACTGTCTGCAATCTGCACACGACATTCGCCTGAAATAATTTCCATACGCTCTGGCACATGTGTTTCGAACGTCAATGCTTGCTCTGTCGGTAGAATGACACCTAACGTTTTTTTGGTACCATCTTCAAACTGTACAGTATGGCTAATGCATAAACCGCCAAAATAAACATTGGATTTTTTAATGACAGAGACATGATCGAACTGAGTTGACATGCATACACTCCAGATAATGCGCATTTATAATCATATTGATGTGCTAGTTTAAAGATGTGCGATTAACTAATCAATCCATGTTTTATTCCATTCAATCAATATTTTGTTAAAGCCCGACCATTGTACAATTGCACCTATTCTCTCTACACTTTGGCTTAATTTTTGCCTGTCTAAGCCTTCTAAAATAGTCATTTTGAATATATCTAGAAACCAAGGACAACTTTGCTACCAATTTTAGATTCACGACGCGATTTAAAAATCTATTAGGTCGTCTTTGGGATTCAAGCTAAAATAGTCCAGTTTTAACTAAAACCAATAGCACTGCCGTCTTGTCGGCTGAATAAAACTTGACTATCTTAAACTAAAACTTTTCGCAGCTCGGATGCGTTTATGCTGACACATTTAACTTTAATTAACTTTGCTTTAGCTGATCACTTAGCCCTTGATATTGATCAAGGCTTTAATGTCTTAACGGGTGAAACAGGTGCAGGTAAATCTTTATTACTTGATGCACTGTCAGCATGTCTAGGTGAACGCACCGACACTAACTATGTTCGTTTTGGTTCAGACAAAGCCGATGTGACCGCTATTTTTAGTTATCAAGAACATAGTCCTGAAGCAACATGGTTAAAGTCACATGAACTCGATGATGAGTCAGGCGAAATTCATTTAAGACGTGTGATCTTTGCTACAGGACGAAGCAAAGCATGGATTAATGGCCGTCCGAGTAGCTTAGCTGAATTAAAAGAAATTGGCCGTTTGTTGGTACAACTCTACAGTCAACACAGTCAGCAACAGCTGTTAGAGCCACCTTATCCAAAGCGCTGGTTAGACCTGTATCACAACTTCTACCCTGAAGCGCAGGCTGTACGTGAAGCTTATAGTACTTGGCAAAAAGACATCCGTCAGCACCAAGCAGCATTGGATGCCCAAGCCACACGAAAACAGCGTATCGACACGCTAAACCTACAACTTGAAGAACTCGAAGATGTGGTTCAAATCGACTACAAGGAGATTGAACAAGAGTTTGACCGTCTTTCACATCATGAAAACATCATGCAAGACAGCAGTTATGCCTTAAATACATTAGATGATGCAGAGCAGAACATTAATCAAGAAGTTTCCAGTATTCTTCGTCGTTTAGAGTCGCATGCAGGCCGTAGTGAGCAATTGGCTGAGATTCACACCTCTTTGCTGAATGCGCAAAGTGAACTTGAAGATGCCACAGCCAACCTACGTCAGTTTATTGACCGTCAAAGCTACGACCCTGAACGCATGGAAGAGCTCAATACACAGCTTGAAATGTTCCACCGTTTTGCACGTAAATATCGCACGCAACCTGAATTGCTCAAGCAAGAATATGAACAATGGCAAGTCGAATTAGAACAACTTCACTTATTAGAAGACCCTGAAACACTGGCAGAACAAGTCGAGCGCTCGCATCAAGACTTTTTAGATAAAGCACACCATCTGGATCAAATTCGCCAAGATGCAGCCGCACCACTGGCCAAACATTTAACCGAACAAGTGAAACAACTGGCCCTACCTGAAGCTCATTTTGAGTTTAAGTTTGAACCTTTGGAACAGGCTTCAAGTGAGGGACTCAGCTTTATCCAACTATTATTTACAGCCAATAAAGGTATCCCACCTCAGCCCTTAGCCAAAGTAGCATCAGGCGGTGAACTCTCACGTATTGCCTTGGTCATGCAAGTAATGAATGCTGAAAAAACTGAAGCAGAAGTTTTGGTGTTTGATGAAATTGATGTCGGGATCAGTGGTGGCACGGCGGAAATTGTGGGACGCCTCTTGGCCGACTTAGGCTCACACGTGCAAATTTTATGTATTACCCACCAAGCCCAAGTCGCAGCACAATCCGACCAACATCTATTGGTGAAAAAGCGCCAAACTGATCCTGCCAGCAGTACCATTTTAAGTTTAGAAGAAGATGAGCGAATCAATGAGCTCGCACGCATGACAGGGGGGGTTGAAATCAACGACACCACACTGCAACATGCCAAGCAATTACGCCAGCTAAAGTTCCAGTCTGCTTAGAATATGTAGATTGGATCACAAAAAAAGATTTGGAGAATAGGCATTAGTCTAGTAACGTGGTAATTAGGAACATTTACTAGAAGCATTTCAATTTCAAGGAGAAGCCTTTAGGTGAGCAAACAATATCTGACGCATCGCTGTCTCATTGCCCCGCCCGATATGGCAGATGATTTTTTTGCCAATACGGTGATTTATTTGGCTCGACACGATGAAGAAGGTGCTCAAGGCATCATCATCAACCGACCTTCAGGACTTTCTGTTAAGGAATTGCTCAATGATCTTGAAATTGAAGCAGATCATGTCCGCCCTCATGATGTACTCCAAGGTGGCCCTTTACGTCCTGAAGCAGGCTTTGTCTTACATACTGGCCAACCAACATGGCACTCATCTATTGCGGTGGGAGAAAACATCTGTATCACTACCTCTAAAGATATTCTAGATGCCATTGCCCATAACGAAGGTGTGGGTCGTTATCAAATTGCTTTGGGTTATGCCAGCTGGACCAAAAACCAATTGGAAGATGAACTCGCTCGTGGTGATTGGTTGGTCTGTGATGCTGATATGGATTTGATTTTTAATATTCCTTATAACGACCGTTGGGATGCTGCCTACAAAAAGTTGGGGCTCGACAGAACCTGGTTGTCATCTGAGATTGGACATGCCTGATTTAAACACACCCCAAATGATTATGGCATTTGACTTTGGTACACAAAAAATGGGCATGGCTGTCGGTCAAGCATTGATTGAAAGTGCCACACCTTTGGCGTTGTTTCCCATGAGAGATGGCATTCCCAATTGGGATGATTTGCATAAAATTATCAAGCAATATCAACCTAATCTATTTTTAGTCGGTTTACCGCTGAATATGGATGATAGTGAGTCAGAACTCTCGGCCCGCGCGCGTAAATTTGCGCGTCGTTTACGTCATCAGACCAATATTGAAACGTGGATGGTGGATGAACGTTTAAGTACCCGCTCTGCCCGCGATGAGTTAAGTCACTACCAAGCACAAGGCAGAGGGAAAAATCTCTCTGCAGATAGCCTTGCCGCTGCATTATTTATTGAAAGTTGGTATCGTGAACCCAAAGGACTTACGCCTTAGTTCAAAGTCTATCGAAACATAGCGAATCATCTTAAAAAAGCATCCAATAAGGATGCTTTTTTAAGAGATGAAGAAAGACCAATTTAGTGGCTCTTCTCGATAATATGTACTGTCACAGTTCGCCCCGCAACAAATGCCAATTCATTCTTTGGAATTTCATCTAATGCAATTTTTACAGGAACGCGTTGCGCTAAACGCACCCAACTAAAAGTTGGATTTACATTTGCCAACAGACCTGTACTGGATGTTCGTTCACGATCTTCAATGCCTGAGGCAATGCCCTGCACATGACCTTTTAAACTTCCCGAATCACCCATCAACTGAATGGTTGCGGGAGCACCGAGATAAATTTTATTTAACTTGGTTTCTTCAAAATAGCCCACCACATAAAGTTGTGAACGATCCAACAACGCCGCTACCGCTTGACCCACTTTGACATAGTTGCCTGCTTTCATCTCAAAGTTAGACAATGTGCCATCGGCAGGTGCTACCACTTCGGAACGGTTCAAGTTTAATTCCGCCAAATGTAAATTACTGGTCGCAACGTCAATGAGTGCCTGCTGCTGGGCAATATTGGCTTTGGCTTGCTGAATTGCGGCTTGCATTTGCTCCTGTTCGGCATGTGATTGATCTCGTACAGCAAACATCTGATCTTGTTCTTGTTTTGAAATCGCACCCTCCATCAAATTAGCATAGCGATCTGCATTTTTATCAGCCAAAAGGCTATTGGCCTGTGACTTGACCCAGTTGGCTTTGCTTTGAAACAATTCTGCTTCAGCAGAAGCCAAACTGGCTTGGGCTTTAGCTAAGTCTGATTTGGCTTGTTCGACATCCAAAGCTTGACGTGCTATGTCAATTTTAAACAGCACTTGCCCTTTTCTTACCGTTTGATTGTCACGCCCCAAAACCTCAGTGACTAAGCCTGAAACATCTGAAGAGACTTGAATCACATCACCTCGAATCCGCCCATCACGTGTCCACGGCTCAGCATTGTAGTAGTGCCAAAGATGAGCGATTACCAAAATCGCAACAACCACGATGACAACTAAAGTTAAGGGTCGGCTGACTTTACGCCAATCAAAGGATGCCATGTTCATTTTACCTCATTCATTTCAATCAAATGTGTGCTTAAGAAAAGCTCACGATAAAACCCCAATGGACTATGCCTAGCAGCGTGATATATAGACATAAATAAAAAATACTGGGTAAGAAAATCCAACCTTTATCAACCCAAGGGTCAGTCACCCGCATGAGTAGCCTTAAACCGATGTAGGCCAAAAGTGCCTGAACGACTAAAACAGGGACATATACGCCATAGATATTGAGTTCACCCATGGTTATGCTCCCAACAAACCGACTTGGGGCATTTCATCCCATGTCGCATGACACAAACTACTTTGAATATTATTTAGAGAAACCTGCAAACGACGTGCAATGCTTAAATCATCAATCTGTACCAATTCGGCTTGAATATCCTGAATTTTATCTAAAATGTCTTGCCTACACTTTGAGTCAGCCGTATGTCTCTCCTTGGCCTGAAAAAATACATCTATTTGGCTTTGTAATTTTTGTAAATGTCTAGTAAGGGTTGTATAGCCTGATAACTGATCCATTAATTCTTGTACTCGGGTCAAATCAATCACTGCACTGGACTCAATCAATGCCAAATTGATTTTTTGCTTCAGTACATCGGACTGTACCAACTTGGTATTCAACACACCTATCCGATCCAACATACTACGCAAATGCACTCTAAACTCGACCCCATAAGGCAAATATAGCGCTTGTCGTATCGCTTTATAGTGTAAAGACAGGATTCGTTTGGCTGTAATGTCCGGCGACATCGCACGAACCAAATGAATCACATAGACAGAAATGATCGGACCAAGAACTGTACCAATCGAGGCATCAAAGAACGTTACTTGATCTAGGTGATAACGGTTTTGCAGGTTTAAGCCCATGACCACACCCATCAATAAAGGCAACGCCAAACCTGTAAGTGGCGGATGTAAAAACAGCATCAGGCAGTACATACAAAAAGGGGCCAATACTATCGCTAACATCCAAAAAGCGCTGACTTGCGGGAAGATGCCATAAGCATGAATAAAGACAATAATCGCCGCATACAAACTGCCACGGATAAAAATTTTTAAGGCAGGAACGGGATTATCCATACTGGTGAGAATGCAAGCACAAATAGCCGCCATTTCCGCCATCATAAAACCTGCTTTCCAGCCACTGACGATCCAAAAGCCAGTCGCCACAATCACCACGATAAAAGCAGAAACACCACCACGTACTGCAACACCATGATCGCGATGTAAGTTAGGATAAATCGTACTCATCGGGATCACGGTCGCAGGTAAACTGTCATCGCCTTGTTGAATACGTTGCCAAATCAACTTAATGGCACGTATATTTTGAATAAAATGACGGACATCCATTTTTAGACTGGCCAATATGACTTGCTGCTGTGGCAAGGCACTGTCAAACACGTCTTGGAAACTCGACTCAAATTGTTCAGGCAAATGGTTTAGTTCTTGTTCTAAAATGGCTTGATCGCTTTGCAAAAACTCGACGATCTGCACATGCACTTTTTCTAAAGCAGGACGGTACGCAACATCAATGTGGTCTAGCTGCTGAATCCGCTCTGCCATCGCCACCAGATTGGTCACCAACATACTCAGTTGATGCAACATTTCTTGTAAGGGTTTGGTCATGCCATGTAATGCTGATTTCTAATAGCTCAAGTACACAGCCATCACATGAATATCAGCAATATCACGCGTGATATTGCTGAGCGTAGCGCTGTAATTGATGGCTTTTACGTCCGCATTGAGGATTTTATCAAAAACTGCCCGGGTATCTTGAAGAGTCTGTGAAACACGGGTTTTCACCACAGGACCAATATGCATAGGGAACAGTACCGCATTCACCACGGCACTACATAACACTCCAACCGTAATTTCGATAAAGCGCCCAATCGCCATATCAAACATTGACGTAGTTTCAATGTTATAAATAATGTTGTAGCAAATAATGACTGTGGTATAACCAGCCAACATAAAAATATAGCTACGTGGCGTTCGATCCAATAAAGAAAAATATAGGCAAAATCCGACCCACGTCGCCAAAAACAAGGTGAATAGTTCAGGGGTATTAATCAGATTTGGGGTAACCGCAAGTGAAACAATAGCGCCCAACAGCGTTCCCAAAACACGATATACGCTCTTTGAAGCGGCCATTCCAGTATAAGAATTGGCAATCACGAAGACTGTGCCTATAGCCCAAATGGGATAAGCCAGATCTAAGGAAAATGCCACATACAGTGAGAGCATGCCTGCCAAAAAAGTTTTGCTCGCAAAAATCCAATCCAATTTATTTGGACGAAATGCAATTAACTGTTTGGTCAGGAACATAAATCATCTCTAAATGCGCTGAATGACAACATCTACAGGATTCTTCAACGCAGTATTGCTCAAGCAAACAGCAACACTTCATCCTCACCAGAAGCGAAAACGAATCAAAAATAATTCCAATAAATGAAGTCTTTTACAGACATGGGCAAAGACAGCACCATGTGACAGGAAAGAAAACGCTCAAAAAAATAATGAAACATTATTCATTAAAAGACATTTCTATAGATAATTTTTCCAAAATTAATTGTTTTTGTCAATCAAAATATCTCCATGTGATAATACAATCTTTTTTATCCGTGTTTTATCGCTTGTTTTTCAGACCAATTCTGCATATTAAAAGTTTCTCAAGCCTTCTGCGTAAACAGAAAACCATGTCAAAGTTATGTGTTTTTTGTTATATAGTCACTATTGCTCAGATAGATGATTTTTGACTCAGTAGGTTGTTATGGCACTTTCAAGTTTTGGTAAAATTCTCACTGTCTTAGGCCTCTTTTCTGTGTCACGCCCGATTATCAATGTCGATACTATCAGTGCCGAACTGGGGCTTTCACAACCTACAAGTTATCGCTACTTAAAAGAGTTGGTGTCCGCAGGACTTTTACAGCGTTTAAGCGGAACCAGCGGTGACTATACTTTGGGTTCTCAAATTGCTGTGTTGGACTACATCTCTCGAACCACAGATCCGTTATTACAAATCAGCATTCCTTTTATGCAAGACATCGTTGAGCGAACGGAATTTTGCTGTATCCTCACCCAGCTCAACGCAGAGCACTGTATTGACCTATATGGTGAAGTTTTTAAAGATCTTGAGTTATTTTCCTATGGGCGGGGTTGCCCACGTCCCGTGTATTTGGGTTCATCGCCGAAAGTGGTGATCTCACAGCTTAGCAAAGCCAAAATTATTGAATATTATCAAAAATTTGCTACTCAACTGGCCGAGGTCAATTTTGCCGCGAGCCAAGAAGAATTTTTACAAAAAATGAAAGCCATTAAGAAACAGGGCTATTATTTTTCCAATGGCGAGTTTGACCCCAATCTTGCCAGTCTTTCCGTACCTGTCAAATTTTCACCCAAAGATACGCCGTTGGCACTGACCTTATTGGCTTCGAAGAACCGATTTGAATTTGTCGATCTGAAAAAAATGGTCGAAATATTAAGACATAGCGCACTACAAATCGAACAGAAATGCCATCTGCTACATAATATTGAGACCTAAATTTTATTTAGCCTTGCTGTGCGGGATAGAAATAGCGAAAGGTTAAATTCAGTCGTGGCTCAGTGATTTTACTGGATTTCATCAACGCATGTTTCCAGTAGCGCTGAGTCTGCCCACGCATCACGATCAATTGCCCACTGTGTAGCATAAGCTCAACTTTTTCCTGTTTAAACTTGTGCTTAAAGCAAAACTTACGGGTTGCACCAAAACTGAGTGAGGCAATCACCACATTGTCTTGCTGCGGCGAACGTAGTGAAGGTTCATCATCACTATGCCAGCCCACAGCTTGGCTACCATTTTCATATAAATTGGCTAAACATGAATTAAATGGATGTCCCACCAGTTGCTCAATATGCTGTTTTAAACGAAACAAAGCAGGATGCCATAACAGTGCTTGCTTGGCACTCCCCGAATAGTGATATTGATACTCAGCATCGCCATACCACACCACTTTTCGTTCCGTGACATAACGTTTGCCATACAGTACGACCTCGTCAGGTTGCCATGCCAAATGCGCTAAAAAATAATCCAAATATTTCGCACTTTGCTCCGCAGTTAAAATCAAGCCCAAATCCTGCACCTGCCCATCACATGGGAGCACGTTTGCTTGCGGTTCAGGACTAAACAGATCTAAGGTCATGACTGTTCCTCCTCTGCAAACAGTTTAACTGAATTTAGAACGACACAAATCAAAACAAAGTCACAGCTTGTCGCCTAGCCTCCTTATGCATACACTCATCTGAACTTTCACAATAAAAAGAAGCATGTATGAACCTTTGGCAGTTGTTTCAAAAGCTTCGCCCCTTTGTCCGCCCCTATCGGATATTGGTGATTGCGACCTTGATCCTGACGCTGATTGGTTCCTTCACCGCGCAGGTCAATGCCCTGACTTTGCAATATGCCGTCGACAGTATCAACCGTCTGGTCGAACAAGGCCAAGGACTGACCGAAGGCCTACACATTTTGATCACCATTTCTGTGATTTTACTCAGCAAAGAAATCATCAGTGCCTTGGTGCAGTTTGGTCAAAAATTTTATGGGGAAAAACTGCGCATTCTGGTATCACAAGACTTGGCGCAAAGTATTATTGAAAAATTCCTGAACTATCGTTTGACCTTTTTTAATGCCGATCAGAACCAAGCAGGTAAGCTACAAACGCGAATTGACCGTGGCATTGGTTCGCTCACCCGTCTCATACAAATCTTTTTTATTGATATTTTACCGCTCTTTAGCAGTGCGATTGTGGCACTGGGACTGATGTACTATGCCAATATTTATGTCGGTTTAGTAGCAACCAGTATTATTCCGATTTACTTTTGGCTGACCTTTCAACAGGCAAAAAAACTAGGAGGATGGCGGCGTAAACTGCGTGATGGTCGTGAAAAAAAGAGCCAAGGCATTCTGAGTATTATACAGTCGATTAGTGTGATTAAATCCTTTAACCGAGAGTCTATTGAGTCCACCAAACAACTGAAACTGCAAAAAGCACTGACCGAAAACCAGATGCAAACACGGCAGCTCAGTTTTTTATTTGATGGCTTAAAGACCTTTATTGAACAAATAGGGATTGTGCTGATTATCATCCTCACGGCGTACTTTGTACTCGATGGACAGATGAGCATCGGCATGATCATGTTTCATATTTTATTGTTCAATAATGTCTCCGCACCCATTCGTTCATTGCACCGTATTTATGATGAAGTGAATGATGCGATGATTTACGCGGAAAGCTTTTTTAAAATTTTA
>NZ_QKVN01000059.1:0-14158 GCF_003231195.1 Acinetobacter sp. WCHAc060042 | reverse complement strand
CTTCAACCTTCAACCTTCAACCTTCAACCTTCAACCTTCAACCTTCAACCTTCAAAAATAATAATTTATCTCTGCGTTACACACAAAATTAGACAGGATGTCTGATTGCTTGGTACTGAAATTGCTTAAACATTGTATGAACCAAGCCATCTATAAAAACTTAAGATATGGAGCTTCCTATGACAGACTCTCCGCTTAAAGATTCAATATCTTTATCAACACAAACAGTGCAAACTTCTGACGATTATTTTGAAAAAAGACAACTTAAACAAGGTGCTGTCGGCTGGCTACTTTTAGTCGGTTTAGGCGTGGCTTATGTCATTTCTGGTGACTTTGCAGGCTGGAACTTCGGTTTAGCTCAAGGTGGCTGGGGCGGTATGTTCATTGCAACAGTCGTAGTTGCCATTATGTATCTATGTATGTGCCTTGCCATGTCTGAAATGGCGACCATGCTTCCCACGGCTGGTGGAGGTTATAGTTTCGCCCGCACCGCTTTCGGCCCCTTAGGCGGTTATCTCACAGGTACTGCAATTTTAATCGAGTACGCCATCGCACCTGCTGCTATTGCCTGCTTTATTGGTGCTTATTGTGAATCATTATTTGGTATCGGTGGATGGATCATCTATTTGATCTGCTATCTGATTTTTATGGGCATTCATCTCAAAGGTGCGGGTGAGGCACTGAAAATCATCTTTGTGATTACCGCAGTTGCTGCTGTGGCCTTATTTGTATTTTTCGTCGCAATGGCACCCCATTTCAACAGTGCCAATCTGTTTAATATTGCTCAAACTGAAAATATTGGGGCAAGCAATTTCTTACCTATGGGCTATATTGGGATATGGGCTGCCGTGCCTTATGCAATTTGGTTCTTCTTAGCCGTTGAGGGTGTACCACTTGCAGCAGAAGAAGCTAAAGATCCATCCAAATCACTCCCGCGTGGTTTAATCGGTTCTATGCTTATCCTTGCTGCATTTGCCATGCTCATTTTGTTCCTTGGTGTTGGAGCAGCTGGTGCAGATCAATTAAAAGAATCAGGTGCCCCATTGGTCGATGCACTTGTTGCAGTCTATGGACCAAATACGTGGCTTGCTAGTTTTGTCAATTTTGTGGGGTTGGCTGGCTTAATTGCAAGTTTCTTCTCTATTATCTACGCCTATTCACGCCAAATTTTTGCCTTATCTCGTGCAGGTTATTTACCGACATCCCTGTCACTCACAAATAAAAATAAAGCACCTTATTTAGCCATTATCATCCCTGGCATCATTGGCTTTTTACTATCGCTAACTGGTGAAGGTGATCTACTCATTTTAATGGCCGTGTTTGGTGCGACTATTTCCTATGTTTTAATGATGCTGTCCCACATCAAACTCCGCATCAGTCGCCCTGAACTACCACGCCCATACAAAACACCAGGTGGCATTGCGACTTCATCTATTGCCTTAATTTTAGCCAGTATCGCAGTAATTGCAGGCTTTGTGGTCGACCCTAAAGTTTGGTTTATGGCGGCTGGTATCTATGTGGTATTTATTGCTTACTTCATCTTTTATAGTCGGCATAAACTGGTGCAAGGAACACCTGAAGAAGAGTTTGAAAATATTCGCAAGGCTGAGCAAGAATTATAAGAGGACCTTTCAAAATGGCTTATAAAACTTTGATTGGACATCAACATTATGTTTTTAATGACTTAAAAACGCTTATGGCAAAGGCAACACCATTGCGATCGGGAGATCAATTGGCAGGTGTTGCAGCTGAACATGCAACGGAACGTGTTGCTGCACAAATGGCTTTGGCAGAGGTTCCACTCAAACAATTTTTAACTGAGGCATTAATTGACTATGAACAAGATGAAATCACACGCTTAATCATTGATGAGCACCGTAGTGATTTATTTGCCCCTATTTCACATTTCACTGTAGGTGACTTTCGCAACTGGTTGCTCAGTGCAGATGCAAGTACAGAAAAGTTACAGCAACTTGCCTTAGGCTTAACACCTGAAATGGTAGCCGCTGTCAGTAAAATTATGCGTAATCAAGACTTGATTTTGGTGGCCAGCAAATGTGAAGTCATCACCCAATTTCGCAACACCATCGGTTTAAAAGGGCATCTTTCCACTCGTTTGCAACCCAATCACCCTACAGATGATCTCTTGGGGATATCGGCCAGTATTTTGGACGGACTGATGTATGGCAATGGTGATGCAGTAATAGGGATTAACCCCGCAACGGATAACCTCCAAAATTTATCAGAACTCTTAAAACTCCTCGATCATATTATTCAAGAGCATCAAATTCCAACCCAATCTTGTGTGCTAACCCATATCAGTTCAGGCATTCAACTGGCTGAAAGAAATGTGCCGATTGACCTGATGTTTCAATCTATTGCAGGAACTCAACTTGCCAACGACGGCTTCGGGATTAATCTTGAGTTACTCCGTGAAGGTTATGAAGCGACACTCGCTTTGAAACGCGGCACTGTGGGACAAAACGTGATGTACTTTGAAACGGGTCAAGGCAGTGCTTTATCCAGCAATGCCCATCACGGCGTTGATCAACAAACCATAGAAGTTCGCGCTTATGCAGTCGCACGTAAATTTAACCCACTGTTGGTCAATACCGTGGTTGGATTTATTGGTCCAGAATATTTATATAATGGCAAACAAATTATCCGAGCAGGTTTAGAAGATCATTTTTGTGGCAAGCTTCTCGGCTTACCAATGGGATGTGACATTTGCTATACCAACCATGCCGATGCTGACCAAAATGACATGGATGTATTACTCACCCTCTTTGGTGCAGCAGGGTTGAACTTTATTATGGGCATTCCAGGTTCAGACGATGTCATGCTGAACTATCAAACCACATCGTTTCATGATGCCTTGTATTTAAGACAGCTTCTGGGTCTAAAAGCCGCACCTGAATTTGATACGTGGCTCGCCGAACAAGGAATTTTTAAACAACAGCAACAATACATTCAGTGGCCTGAACACATGCCACCTCAGTTTGAAAAACTTTTACATATATAAGGAGCAACCTATGTCACTTGTTCCTCTCGAAAACTATCAATCCGAACAGCATCAGGATGTTTGGGAAAATCTTAAAAAATTTACCGATGCACGAATTGCAATCGGACGTGCAGGTTGTAGTATTCCTACGCATGAAATGCTGAAATTCCAACTGGCCCATGCTGAAGCACAGGATGCAGTACATCAAGCTTTAGATGTCGATCTATTGGTCTCTAGTTTTAAAACCCAAAGTTTGGATAGTTTAACCGTACATAGCCAAGCCGAAGACAAGCAGGAATATCTAAAACGTCCAGATCTAGGGCGTTTGCTTAATAGTGAATCCTATCGTGGCTTACAAATGTTTAAAGCAAGTAACCCACAAGCTTATGATGTTTGTATTGTGATTGGGGATGGTCTTTCTGCACGTGCAATTGAAGAAAATGCCGTACCGTTTATTCAGCACCTCATCCCGCATTTGCAAGCTGAGCATTGGTCTATTGCTCCTATCGTTATTGCAACAGGCAGCCGAGTTGCTTTGGGTGACCAAGTTGCCGAATGCCTACACGCTACAATGTTGGTCATGCTGATTGGAGAACGCCCTGGTCTCAGCTCACCAGACAGCATGGGGATTTATTACACATGGAAAGCTAGCACTGGTACCCTAGACGCAAAAAGAAACTGTATTTCTAATGTTCGTCCTGCGGGTTTAAGTATTCTAATTGCAACACAACGGCTAATGTCACTCATGCGTGGTTCAAAAAAACTTGGCTATTCTGGGGTTGAGCTAAAAGACGAACACGAAATGGTGAGTCTGGACACTGCGCATACCCCTAAACGTTTATTTTAATTCTGAAGCAGATTAGCCATTACTTTGGCTAATCTGCTCTCTATCTAACTTACCTTTGCAGTGCTTGCTCAACAAAATGTAAGCGATCTTGTCCCCAGTAAATCTCATCCTGCACAAAGAATGTCGGTGCACCGAAAATGCCCCGTTGAATGGCCAGTTCCGTTTCAGTGATCAGTTTTTGCTTCACCACATCCGACTGAACCATACTCATGATGTCATCTACAGAAAAGCCACTTGGTTTTAACACCTCTGCTAAGACAGCAGGTTCATTAAGGTTTTTGGGTGTACCAAACATCGCATCGAATAAAAGTTTTAAAACTTGCTCAAACTTTTCTAAATGCAACAATTGAACGCCTGTCAAAATACGCATCAAGGTTAAAGTATTCATGGGAAAATGTGGGTTCATTTGCATGGGAATGCCGTAATAATCAGCCCAACGCTGCATATCTAACATGGAATAAATACCTTTACTCGGAATCTCTATCGGACTTCTATTCCCTGTCTCCTTAAATACGCCACCCAATAAAATAGGTTTATATATGATTTGAAAACTTTGTTGCTCGGCCATTTGCCGTAACCGATAGTAGGCCAAATAACTATACGGGCTGCCCAAGTCAAAATAAAATTCTACGGTTTTCATGCTTTGTCCTTTTACCACGTTTCCATCCAAGGTCTTAAATCCAACTCATGCGTCCATGCATCACGCGGTTGTTGCGACAAATGCCAATAATTTTCTGCAATATGTACAGGGTTTAAAATGCCATCCTGCTCTTTACGTGCATACAACTCTGGGAAAGTGTCTTTGATGAAGTCTGTATCAATTGCACCATCAACCACCACATGGGCTACATGAATATTTTTAGGTCCCAATTCACGCGCCATACTTTGGGCTAAGGCACGTAATGCATGCTTTGCACCTGCAAAAGCGGCAAAGTTTGCTGCACCTCTTATTCCTGCGGTTGCCCCTGTGAAGATAATGCTCCCTCGATCCCGTAGTACCATTCGCTTCGCTACTTCACGCCCTGTCAAAAATGCACCGAAGCATGCCATCTCCCAAATTTTAAAATACTTACGTGCAGTTTCTTCTAAAATGCTACACGGCACATTCGCCCCGATGTTAAACACCAAAACATCAATTTCACCAATATTGGCTTCAATTTCTTCCACCAAAGCAATGACTTGATCTTCTTTACGTGCATCGGAAGCAAAACCATACGCAATCCCCCCTTCAGCCTCTATGTCCGCAATTAAGGGCTGGAGCTTTTCGGCATTTCTTCGCGTCATACAGCTGATATAACCGCCACGGGCAAAACGTTTGGCAATTTCCCCCCCTGTTGCATCGCCTGCACCAATCACCAATGCCACTTTCTTTTTAGCTTCGGTCAATTGCGACTGTTGTTCTTGCTGTGTTCTATCCATAAATATTTTCCTTTTATAAAATAACGATCGTTATTATAACGATCACTATGTTATAGTTTTCAAAATCAGTCAATAATATTTTGATGAAATCACTATGCGCTACAAAACAGGTTATAAAGAAGAAAAACGTAAAGAGTTACTTAAAATCAGTGGCCAACTGGCCAAAAAACAAGGTTTTGCCAGTACTGGTGTCGATAGCTTTATGCAAGCCGCTCAAATGACCAGCGGCGCTTTTTATTCACATTTTTCGTCAAAACACGAATTATTTGAAGCACTCATTGAGTCAGAGCTACAACACAGTTTTCAGGCATGGCAAGCCAATCCTCATGAAAAACTATCTGACTGGATTGATTTTGAACTAGATCGCTATTTAGCTTTCTCTCATGTCCTGCGCCCAGATCATGGTTGTGTCATTCCCGCCTTGGCAACAGAAGTTGCACGTAGTAGCGAAAGCACAAAACAATGCTTTCAAAAGGAAATGCTTCGTGGTCATGCTTTATTTACACAGCATCTGGGCAGTGAAACACAAGCTTGGGCTGTACTGTGCCAACTGGTCGGAGCTATTGTCATGGCACGCAGCATGGCTGATGAACATTTACAACATGAGATCTTAAACTCAAGTAAATGGATGATTAAAAATATGTTGCAACTTAAACAAAGTGAATGATTCCATTTGTCGTGTTTTTCTACATATTTTCTTCGTTCTTGACTTCAACTTCGGCTCATTTCCCTGTACATTTTTAGGCTCCTTAGTACCAATAAACGAGCCTGTCATGACTGTATTACCTGATACTATTTACGCCATTCAGCATCTTGCGTTTGAAGATCTAGGCGCATGGGAAGATGTGTTATATCAATTGGGTTATCGGGTACGATATTTTGAAGCAGGTAAAGATGACTTAGCTAAAGCATTAAGTTATGACGGTTTAACCGTCATCTTAGGTGGCCCTATCGGGGTGTATGAAACCGAAGACTACCCATTTCTACAACAAGAAATAGACCTACTGAAAGTGCGTTTAGAAAAAAATTTACCCACTTTAGGCATTTGCCTCGGTGCACAGTTAATCGCACATGCTTTGGGTGCAAAAGTGTATGCAGGTCATAGTAAAGAAATTGGCTGGAGTCAGTTACAGCTCCATACTCTTGAGCATAATCCATTACAAGCACTTGAAGGAACTGAAGTCCTGCATTGGCATGGGGATACGTTTGACCTCCCTGCGCAGGCTGAACTTTTAGCCAGCTCAGAGGTTTATCCTAACCAAGCGTTTCGTGTAGGCAAAAACATTCTCGGTTTACAGTTCCACCCTGAAGTCGCCGCCGATGGTTTAGAAAAATGGTTGATCGGGCATACCGCAGAGCTGCGCCAAGCAAGGATTAATATTCCAGCCCTACGTGCAGACAATCTACGTTTTGCAGCACCCTTAGAGCAAGTCTCAGGTCAGGTTATAGCAACGTACATGCAACAGCTGGTTGAAGTGAAAACTGCTTCTTAATACAAATGAAAACGAGTTCAAACTTTATAGAGTATAGTGATACCTTACCCATTCTTTTAGTATTGCTTATCTGACATGCTATAAAAAAGCACCTCTGAACTCTTTCTAGTAGGTGCTTTTTTAAAATATATCACTTATTTTTTAACCCTATTGGGCTACGGCGTGAGCTCAATATTCAAAGCACATATTTTCATCTTTTTCAAAATGAAAAGAGCAACTAAGTTAGTTATAAATATACAGCTCCAGAAAAATATAGTGATATTTCAGATAAGAATAAAATCAAAGCATCGAATGGCGAGAATATGTAGAAAATCTTACAAATAAATAAAGTATTATTTATAAAGTCCAATGATTTTCAACTAGGGGCATATAAAGAAGTTCTTATTAACAGGCGCTCTTTCAATTCAAACACAGAACTCTAGACTTTATATTTTAATATTCAACGAAAATTAATAATTTAACAAATGAGAATAATTCTCTTTAATTTTATGGGTTATTTCTTTATATTTATCCCGTTTTTCCAACTATATAAATATTTAGGGGTACTAGTGAAACACTCTTTCATAATTCTTACTTTGGGACTGTTAATAACTACACTTTCTGGTTGTGCAACATCTCGTGGACTGATTCAAGTCCCTACACCTCATAATCCTACATCTTATCAAGAAGCAGCAAATTCTAAAAAAGTAGTGATTGCACTCGTTGAAGATGACCGAACTTTCGAAGATAAACCTGCAACTGCCGACATCCCATCTTTAAAAGATGGCTTGGCTAAGGCAACTGAAGCAGATAAAGCAAAAGCTGTTGCTCGTAAAAGAAATGGATATGGAAAAGCCTTAGGCGATATTTTGTTAGAAAAAGAAACCGTCTCAGAATTATTACAAAAACGTACTACCCTCGCTCTCGAACGATCTGGGTATGTAGTTCTTGAAAATAATGAAACTAACCGAGCAAATGCCGACTTTGTTCTCAACATTAAAATCAATAAGTTTTGGTCATGGTTCCAACCAGGATTTGCATCCATCAAAATCCATTCTGAAATTGACACAGATATTAGCAATACAAAAAATTTAGCTGCTGAACCTGTTCATGTTTACAGTAAAGTAGTTAAATCTGCACAAGTTGCCAATGGCACCAAATGGATTGAAAATATTGATAATGTCCTAAATGACTACGAAACCAAATTAATATCATCCTTAACAAAAGTAACGCCATAACAGCTTAATTCATATATCCAAGTATAATTTAGATGAATAAAGCCCTAAAAAAGGCTTTATTCATCCACATATTTGGTTTTAAGATAACCCCTAAAGAATCAAACATTGCAAGCCGTAAAGATTAATCAATAAATCAGCTACTCACTTTTATTTTTCTATCATAATGGGTGGGTGTGTCAGATTAATCTGGCCATTTTTTATTAAATTCCCTATCTATATAGATGAAAAATTTATGATTTCCAATCAAATAAGTATTTTAATTAAAAAAGGATCTTTTTAATATTCAGCTTAAAATAAATATTTGCAGTAAATACATAGTTATTCTATTCAACATACATGCTTTTCTAAGGGAGGAAATCATTAGTGTGAAATTCACCAATTGATTTTATGACTTTTCCACTAACTATTAAGTTCAAGAAGCTTTAGGACTGCTGTCTGCGCATTTTTTTGCTGAATTTCTAATAATTAAATAGCATTACTTCTAAAAAATCATAGTAATGCACAAGTTTAAACCACGTTAAATAAATTCCGATACTCGCATTTTGGGTAAAATTTCTATGAACCTATTAGTTTTATTATTATTTTGAGCAGAAGGATCACATTTCTTGTAAGGATGTTAGAAACAAAAAAGCTTACCAAGGCTCTCTCCTTCCTTGATAAGCTTTTGTATTACAAAAATTATTTTGCAACCGATGCTTCAGTCGTGATATTCACTGTGATCTTATCACCTACGTTCGGCACATAAGCTCCTACACCAAATGCAGAACGGTCAAATGAAGTTGTCGCATTGAAACCAATAGATTGAGCTTTCGTCATTGGATGCTCACCTTGCTTATTCAATACAGCATCCAATACAACAGGCTTAGTCACGTTTTTAACAGTTAAGTCACCTGTGATTTTGTATTTGTTTGCACCAACCGCTTGTACTTTAGTACTTTTAAAAGTGATGTTTGGATATTTTGCTGCATCAAAGAAATCTGCACCCTGTAAGTGCTCATCCAAAGCTTTTACATTGGTATTCAAGCTAGATAATGGAATCGTTACATTCACATACGAATTTGCAGGTTTTGCATTATCAACATTAATGACACCCTGAATGTCGCTAAAGTTTGCAGATGGTGTTGAAAAACCGAAGTGGTTCCATGAAAACACTGTTGCAGTATGTGTAGGGTCAATTTGATATGCTACAGGTTTCGCCATAGCAAATGTAGTTGCAGTTGCAACAGCCAAACCGATTGTTAAAGCTTTAAAGTTCATGTTTTTATCTCACACTGGAATACTGTTTAGTTTATAGAGTTTTACAGCGAATACACCCATAAAGATAAAACGATATGTTGCAAGTTTAGAACGATAAATTTGTTCTAAAATGTAGTCTTAGCACTACATTTTATATTGAATAAAACCTGTTTTCTTCGCGACTTTGTTATAGAGTTGCTGAGCGACTAAATTATCCTGATGGGTAAGCCAATAGACTCGATCACATGCTCGCTTTTCAGTATGCATTTTGACATGTTCGATTCAAGCTCTTGCACCCCCTAGCCCACGATAGCCCTCATGCGTAAACAAATCTTGTAAGTAGGCATAAGGCTTTAGCATCTAACAGCTATCATGTTCTACCACATGCACAATACCTACAATTTGCTCATCGAGTTTCGTGGAAAAACCATACATATGTACAAGCTTAGGATCGGTAAGTTTATTCCATGTATGTTCAAAGATTTACTGATCCAGATCAGCCAGATAAAACGTTGATAGGCCTGCCACAACACCAGCCAATAGGACTGATTTATTTCGTCCAGTCGCACAATTTGAATATTTTCTACATCTTATTTTGATCCGATCTTTCGTAACATTTCGTTTTTCTATTGTTCATATTTAAACCGAAATCTACCCAAAGAAAAAGCCTTATTGAATCACTTCAATAAGGCTTCTTTTAGACGTGGTAACCATCATAGTTTTTCAATCAGAATCCGATCAATCAACTTCATACCGGTTTGCTTTTCATGGTTTTTACGACGGATCTTAATTTGCTTATCTTCTGCTAAATCTTGCAATAACAGTTCAACAGCAACCATCGCCTCCAAAGGTAGATCTGGTCCAATCCACTTCTGTTCGCCCGCATCCATCAATACAACTTCATCATGAATTTGATCGTACAAGCTCATATCATCACCTAAAATTTATGCAGCTACTTCAGCAGCAGCTTGCATATTATACGCCATTCAAAATAAAAGACGCCCCTTAACTGGAGCGTCCTTCAAACAGTTAATTTCTAAAATTAAGCTGTCAATTCTTTTACCGCAGCAACAACTGCTTCAGTCGTAATACCGAAGTATTGGTATAAGTCTTTCGCTGGTGCAGATTCACCATAAGTCGTCATACCAATTACACGACCGTCTAAACCTACAAACTTCCACCAGTAATCTACATGCGCTGCTTCAACAGCAACACGCGCACGAATGTTTGATGGAAGAACCGCTTCACGGTACGCTACATCTTGCTTCACAAACTCTTCTGCGCATGGCATAGATACGACACGCACACCTTCAAGCTGTGCATGTGCTTCCATTGCTAAAGATACTTCAGAGCCTGTCGCGATAATAATCGCTTTTAATTCGCCTTTTTCTTCAGCCAATACATAACCACCTTTCGCTACATTTGCAATCTGTACATCTGTACGAGCTTGGAATGGTAGGTTTTGACGAGAGAAGATCAACGCAGTTGGGCCTTCTGAACGCACAAGTGCAGATTTCCAAGACACAGCGGCTTCAACAGTGTCACATGGACGCCAAGTATTTAAGTTTGGTGTACCACGTAAAGATGCAATTTGCTCTACAGGTTGATGCGTTGGACCATCTTCACCCAAACCAATTGAGTCATGTGTATATACATGGATTACACGTTGTTTCATCAACGCAGACATACGTACTGCATTACGCGCATATTCCATAAACATAAGGAATGTTGCAACGTAAGGAATGAAACCACCGTGAAGCGCAACACCGTTTGCAATTGCAGTCATACCAAACTCACGTACGCCATAGTGTACGTAGTTACCCGCTGGATTGTCTTGAACACCTTGGCAACCTTTCCAAAGTGTTAAGTTAGAACCAGCCAAGTCCGCAGAACCGCCTAATAATTCAGGCAATAATGGACCAAATGCTTGCAATGTGTTTTGACTTGCTTTACGTGTAGCAATGGTTTCGGCTTTTGCATTAGTTTCAGCAATAAACGCATCTGCTTGAGCAAGGAATTCAGTTGGCAATTCACCTGAAAGACGACGTTTCAATTCAGCTGCTTCAGTTGGATATTTTGCTGTATATTGCGCAAATAACTCATTCCAAGCCGCTTCAGAAGCTGTGCCTTTTGCTTTTGCATCCCATGCTGCATAAACGTCAGCAGGAATTTCAAATGGACCTTCTGCCCAACCTAATGCTTCACGTGTTAATGCGATTTCGTCATTACCGAGTGGCGCACCGTGACAGTCTTCTTTACCTTGTTTGTTTGGTGAACCTAGGCCAATAATCGTTTTGCAGATAATGATCGTTGGTTTTTTCGTTTCAGCTTTTGCTTGCAAAGTTGCAGCACGTAATGCATCTGCATCATGACCATCAGCTTTAAGAACTTGCCAACCGTAAGCCAAGAAACGTTGCTCTGTATCGTCAGAGAACCAACCTTCTACTTCACCATCAATCGAAATACCGTTGTCGTCATAGTAAGCAATCAGTTTACCCAGACCTAAAGTACCTGCAAGTGAACATGCTTCATGAGAAACACCTTCCATTAAACAGCCATCACCTAAGAAGCAATAAGTGAAATGGTCAACAACACTTAAGCCATCTTTATTGAACTGCGCTGCTAAAGTTTTTTCAGCTAAAGCAAAACCAACTGCGTTTGCAATCCCCTGACCAAGCGGACCAGTCGTAGTTTCAATACCTGGCGCATAACCTAATTCTGGGTGACCCGGCGTTTTAGAGTGCAGTTGACGGAATGCTTTTAAATCTTCAATTGATAAATCATAGCCCGTAAGGTGCAATAACGCATATTGCAGCATAGAGCCATGACCATTTGATAGTACAAAACGGTCACGGTTCGCCCATTGTGGGTTAGTCGGGTTATGGTTGAAAAACTCACGCCATACCACATCAGCGATATCAGCCATCCCCATTGGCGCACCTGGATGTCCAGAGTTTGCTTTTTGCACAGCATCCATTGCCAATACACGAATTGCGTTTGCAATACGACGTTCGTTAAGCGGGGTTGTCATAGGTCAGAGTCCAAACAAATGATTTAAAGAGTAAGATGAATAGAATTCAAAGATAGGTGTATTGTCTTAAAAAAAGAGGAATGGGTAAAGCCTAATGGACAATATTTCGCTATTTATTCATCATCAATGTCTAATAAATGCGGGCATTGCCTAAAATCACAACAATTTGACTCAGAAATGCCTCACTAGCTTTTCTCTGGTTCAAATCCCATACGATAGAATCTTCAACTTTTAAAAACAAAGCTCAATCATCCTATTCACTAATCAGAACAAACCGTTATCTTTGAGTATCAAACACATCACAGCATACATTTGTATTTTTTACATACAATTAAACACGCATGGTGAATTTTATTCATTTTTTTAGATTTTTCATGAATTAGGACAAATTATAGATTCTTTTATGATACATATTTTGAGCATTTTTTATTTAATGCCACAACAAGAAAACCAATAAAAAATAATTCAAGTTTTTGTTTTATATCAAAATATAAACAGCGCATAACCATCCAAAATACATGCCTCTATATTTTGAAGAAAAACCCGTTAATTTGCCATTTCGAACTAAAAATAAACGCTATATCAATTTTTTAGATGCCTATATCAGATAAAAAGTCGTTGAATTGAAATAAATTCAGTCATTTTGGTCGTGTAGAACTGGCTCAAACGGCTAAGTCGATGTACCATATTGCGTCTTTTAAATTAACTGTGATAGGACTTATGCGCGAGTACGCTGTATTTACCTCGGAATCTGTAAGCGAAGGCCATCCAGATAAAATGGCTGACCAAATCAGTGATGCTATCTTGGATGCGATCTTAAAAGAAGACCCATATGCGCGGGTTGCTTGTGAAACGCTTGTAAAAACGGGTGCGGTAGTACTTGCCGGTGAAATCACAACAACTGCAAATGTTGACTTTGAAGCAGTAGTACGCCAAACCGTAAATGGCATTGGCTATCACCATTCTGACCTAGGTTTTGATGGTTCAACCTGTGCTGTGATCAACATGATTGGTAAACAGTCACCAGAGATTGCTCAAGGTGTAGACCGCCAAAAGCCTGAAGATCAAGGGGCAGGTGACCAAGGTTTAATGTTTGGTTATGCAAGCCGTGAAACTGACGTGCTTATGCCTGCTCCAATTTCATACGCACACCGTTTAATGGAAAAGCAAGCTGAACTACGTCGCAGTGGTGCTTTACCATGGTTACGTCCAGATGCAAAAAGCCAAGTAACTTTTGCTTATGAAAATGGCATGCCTGTTCGTTTAGACGCAGTGGTTCTGTCTACCCAGCACGATCCTGAAATTTCTCAAAGCAACTTAAAAGAAGCTGTTATTGAAGAAATCGTGAAAAAAGTAATTCCTGCTGAGATGTTCCATGCAGACACCAAATTCCACATCAACCCAACAGGAATGTTTGTGATTGGTGGCCCAGTGGGCGACTGTGGTTTAACAGGCCGTAAAATCATCGTAGACACCTACGGTGGTATGGCACGTCACGGTGGTGGTGCTTTCTCTGGTAAAGATCCATCTAAAGTTGACCGTTCTGCTGCTTACGCAGGTCGTTATGTTGCGAAAAACATTGTAGCTGCGGGTCTTGCAGACAAATGTGAAATCCAAGTGTCGTATGCCATTGGTGTGGCTGAGCCAACGTCTATTTCAATCAATACCTTCAATACAGCAAAAGTATCTGAAGAGCTGATCATTGCATTAGTCCGTGAACACTTCGACTTACGTCCATACGGTATCACTCGTATGCTTGACCTCATTCAACCGATGTATAAGCAAACTGCTGCTTATGGTCACTTCGGTCGCGAAGGTTCAGATACTGCATTTACATGGGAAAAAACTGACAAAGTGGAAGCGCTTAAAGCTGCAGCTGGTCTATAAGTTTGATTCCAAAAGAAACCCGCTTAA
>NZ_QKVN01000058.1:0-14341 GCF_003231195.1 Acinetobacter sp. WCHAc060042 | reverse complement strand
CCGTGGTGTTGCTTACTGTCCACACTGTGATGGCCCACTGTTTAAAGGCAAACGTGTTGCCGTAATTGGCGGGGGGAACTCGGGTGTCGAAGCTGCGATTGATCTTGCTGGGATTGTGGAACATGTGACTTTGGTTGAGTTTGATACCAAACTACGTGCTGACCAAGTGTTGCAAGACAAATTGTATAGCTTGCCTAACACCACAGTCATCCTGAATGCCCTATCAACCGAAGTTGTGGGTGATGGTAAGCAAGTGACGGCATTGAAATATAAAGACCGTGCAACCGACGTAGAACATACGGTTGCGCTTGCAGGAATCTTTGTACAAATTGGTTTATTGCCAAACACCGATTTCTTAAAAGAGACTGCTGTTGAGCTTTCAAATCGTAATGAAATTGTGATTAACGATCGCAATGAAACCAATGTCAAAGGTGTATTTGCCGCAGGTGACTGTACGACTGTGCCTTACAAGCAAATCATTATTGCCACAGGTGAAGGCGCGAAAGCATCTCTGTCTGCTTTTGACTATATTATTCGTTCTGGGCTGTAACCCTCTCCCTCTCTACCCCCTCTAAAGGCTTATAGGCAACTCAGCTTATAAGCCTTTTTATCACGCTGTTTTTTATAAAAAATTACATATTTTTAACAATAATGTAGTCTGCTTTTCACACAAATTAGATTATATTCTGCCCACCCCCTACTTTTGGGTATAAAACGAAAAGGATAGGAAAAATGAATAAATTACTTATTGCTTTAGGTCTTGCTGCGACTGTTGCTCTTGTTGGTTGTTCAAAAGAAAAAGCGCCTGAAACGGGTGCAACAACTGGCGAACACATTGAAAATGCTGCTGAACAAGCAGGTCATGATCTAAATAATGCTGCAAGTACAGCAGTATCTGATACTCAAAAAGCTGCTGATGAAGCATCTGCAAAAATTGGCGCTGCTGCTGATGAAGCTGCTGCAAAAACCGAAGCTGCTGCTCAAGATGTGAAAAATGCTTCTAAAGAAGCAACTGCTCATGTTGCTGGTGCAGTTGAACAAGGTGCTGCTGATGTGAAAGAGAAAGCACAACAATAATATCTAATGCCATAAAAAGGCCTCCTACTGGGAGGCTTTTTTATGGTCTGTGCTATAGTAGATGCAGAGCGTATTATCAAATAAATCATAATTTTAAAATTTGAGGATGATCTATCACCATGTCTTACTCCCACCATGTTGAACCACATCTCATTCATCGTACAGGTTGGTTACGTGCTGCCGTTTTGGGTGCTAACGATGGCATCATTTCAGTGACCAGTTTAATTATGGGTATGGCTGCGAGTGGTGCATCTAGTCAAACCTTGCTCATTACTTGCATTGCTGGACTCATTTCAGGTGCAAGCTCGATGGCTGCTGGGGAGTATATTTCAGTTAAGTCTCAATCCGATATTGAAGAAGCGGATTTAAAACTTGAAGCTCGAGAACTCGATAAAAACCCACACTTAGAACTAAAAGAACTGACTCAAATTTACATACAACGCGGACTCAATCCCGAACTTGCTCATGAAGTTGCTGTGCAACTCAGTGCACATGATGCACTTTCAGCACATGCACGTGATGAAATAGGCATCCATGAAAATACCAGCGCAAAACCACTACAAGCAGCAGGCTCTTCTGCCCTCGCTTTTTCACTCGGTGCATTGCTTCCAATGCTGGCTATTCTTTTAAGCCCAGAGGGGCATTTAGCACAGTCTGTTGCCATTACAGGAGTACTGTCTTTATTAAGTTTGGGTGCTTTATCGAGCTACTTTTCTGGCACTGCAATCTGGACAGGTGCAATTCGTGTCACCCTTTGGGGAATTTTTGCAATGCTCTTTGCAAGTTGGATTGGTTCACTTTTTAATGTGCATGTCTAAACCATACTACATTTACCAATCCGTTAAACATTCATAAAAAAATTCTTAAAAAGCCCACAACATTTTGGGCTTTTTACATTCATTCATCAGTATCAATTCAATGCTGCTTTTAAGTTACAACCATAATTCATCGTCTGCTGTACCTGACGATATGTACTATAACGATTGATAATAAAATCATAAAACTGTTCAGGTGAGCTAAAATTTTGTTTTAAGTTTTCTTGTTCAGTATGTGGAAGCTCCACATCACTGATAAGCTCTAAATTATAATGCCCTAAACGATACATTTCAGCAAAATAACCGTTCATCACATCACAATAAGCAATTTTGCTGGGTTTAAGCGCGCTACGGCTAACCAAATGTTGATTCAATGTTTGAAGATTATTTACATCCAAAGGCAGTTGCTGAGCAAAAGCAACACTTTCTTTTTTCTTTAATTGTTGAAAATCTCGCACTAATTTTTCATTAAGCTGACTAAAGCGCTGTTGCAAATTTGCAGCATCTTTAACGTGATAATGACTCGGATTAACTTTCACGCTAGCTTGATCTGCCTCTGAACATGCAACAAGACTTAGACTTGAAACAATCGCAGCGGTGGAAATGTACTTTATCATGCGATAGACACCTAAAAATAATCATGCTGCGGCATTATGCCCTAAAGCCTTGTTTATGGGCAGTTATATTATTTTCTCATTCAAGTACCGCCAATAGCGCTTAGGTACAAATTGAACATGCAGCTTGAGGTTTTTTCTCGCTTCGATATTGATACTTTTAAAATAATCTTTCCATAATTGATCATACAGTCGTTCATCATCATCCAATTGAATACTAAACGACTGACTATGCCCTACTTTGTAAGCAAGATCGAGTTGCTCAACCTCCATCTTCACTTGATGCACCGTTGTTAAATCATAATAAATACCGAAATGTCGTTTTTCATCATAAATCAGCCATCTTTGATCTTGATAACGATTTTTAAAATGCCGTTCAATTAAGGGAAGAACATTAAAATCAGGTTGGATGAGACTCAAAAATAGTCCATCACGGCATTTTTTAAACCGCACAAAAGCCTCCATACGATGCTTCTCTCGACCCACCTGTTTGGCCCACTGCGAAACAGCCAACACATCCGCATGTGCATAGTTTTGGTCAACTACTTGTGCATTTTTAAATATATAAATACAAAAGTTAAAAAGATGCTGATGTGCCTGCTGTTGCTCTGACAGAAAACAATAATAAAAATACCGTAAACTGATGGG
Organism: Acinetobacter sp. WCHAc060042; assembly: GCF_003231195.1. Taxonomy (NCBI): domain Bacteria; kingdom Pseudomonadati; phylum Pseudomonadota; class Gammaproteobacteria; order Moraxellales; family Moraxellaceae; genus Acinetobacter; species Acinetobacter sp. WCHAc060042. Next base: position 11,187 of record NZ_QKVN01000058.1, on the reverse strand, counting down.
GCTGACTCTTTGTCTCAAGCCCTGCCACACTCGCTGTGCATACTCCTCATTTGAACCGACATCAATATATTCATCAAACAGACCCGCTTGTGTATTATCAGTAATAAGTCTCACATCAAAGTCTTTGAACTGAAAACTTCGATACACACAACTCAGTAGCCCAGTCATGGTTTGATCAAAGCAGTACATTGTCATGTTAAAAACCAAAACCTAGTTGAGGAGAAAGCTGTTTTTGGTATTTGGATAGACCTGACTGTAAAATCTGTTGACGAATCTGACTGATCGAGAGCTCTTTTTTAAATTTTGCGGTATCAACACAGCGGATAAAATGCTGTGCCCGATTGTAAGCAATGCCCATACGCTTTAATTGATCGATATGAATCTGCCCAAAACGCCGAGCTTGAACAATTTTTTTAGCCGATTGAACACCTATACCCGGAACGCGTAAAATCATACGATAGTCTACATATTGAATATCGACAGGGAAATACTCAGGGTTACGCAGTGCCCAGCTTAATTTTGGATCAACTTCTAAATCCAAATTCGGATACTCATCGCTCACTATTTCCTGCGCATCAAAACCATAAAAACGCATAAGCCAATCCGACTGGTACAGCCGATTTTCTCTTAATAATGGCGGAGCAGAACCCACAACAGGAAGCATTTTTTCCTGTTCATTGATTGGGATATAGCCTGAAAAATATACCCGTTTTAACTGATAAACCTTATAGTGATGATCCGCCATTAAAATAATATCTTTGTCTGTTTCTTGATGTGCACCTACCACCATCTGTGTAGTTTGACCTGCAGGTACAAACTTCGGTACGTGCCGAATCAAACGTCGTTCATCACTCAACTGAATCAAGCGATCTCGTACAATAGCTAAATCCTTTTGTACCTCAGCATGTGACTTCTCGGGTGCAAACTGCTTTAAGCCAACTTCCGTTGGCATTTCCAAGTTAATACTCATGCGGTCTACATATAAACCAGCCTCGGTAATAATCTCTTGGGAAGCGCCTGGTATCGTTTTTAAATGAATATAACCATTAAAGTTTTCTTCAATGCGTAACTTTTTCACCACTTGTAGCATTCGCTCCATGGTGAAATCAGCTGATTTGAAAATACCTGAACTGAGAAATAACCCTTCAATATAATTGCGGCGGTAAAAGTTGATGGTTAAATCCACTACTTCTTGTACGGTAAAAGCGGCCCGTTTGACATCGTTAGAGCGTCTAGAAACACAATACGAACAATCAAAAATACATACATTTGAAAATAGAATTTTAAGTAATGAAACACAACGTCCGTCTTCCGTATAACTATGACAGATGCCATTTCCTGTATTACCCAACCCTTTCGCTTTGTTTTTACGATTGCTACCACTAGAGGAGCAGGACACATCATATTTAGCTGCATCAGCTAAAATTTGTAACTTTTCACGAATACGATCGCTCATGACTCACTTCGGTAAAATCAAAAACAAAAGTATAAAAAATTTCGGTCCTAAAACATGTAGAAAGACTGCTTTCAACGACACTGTTTGTCGCTATACAATAAAATATGATACTCAAGGTTTTCTGTATTTTTCGATAAAATAATGAATATTATTTGCCAATTCTGCTGTGCTTGGGCAAAGTGTTGATATGAAAAAGGAGCAAGCACATGTCTTTATTATTAGAACGCCTTGGAATTAAGCATCCTATCTTTCTCGCACCTATGGCAGGTGTCTCTACTCCAGAACTTGCAGCAGAGGTTTCAAATCAAGGTGGACTCGGCTCACTAGGCTTAGGTGCCAACACCGTAGAAACAGCTCATGCACAAATTTTAAAAACTCAAGAACTGACTGAGCAACCATTTCAGGTCAACTTTTTCTGCCATCAAAGTGTTGAACTTGAACCCATAGCATCACAGGCATGGATTGATTTTCTAAGACCTCATTTTGAACAATACCATGCAGAACCCCCTACACAGTTGCACTGTATTTATCCAAGCTTTTTAGACAACGATGACTACTTAAATGTTGTACTCGAAACTCGCCCTAAAGCAGTAAGTTTTCATTTTGGAATCCCACACCCTCATCAAATACAAGCCCTAAAGGATGCGGGTATTTTAACCATGGTCTCTGCAACAAACTTAGCGGAAGCACGGGCAATTGAAGCTGCAAGTATAGATATTATCATTGCGCAAGGCACTGAAGCTGGCGGTCACCGCGGAATATTTAATGAACTTTTTGATAGCGCAATTCGGACTGTCGATCTGGTTCAGCTTTTGGTAGAGCACTGTCAGTGTCCAATTATTGCCGCTGGCGGCATCATGAATGGTGCGCAATCTCAACAAATGTTAAACCTAGGGGCGAGTGCAGTCCAATTGGGTACAGCATTTGTACAGTGTAAAAGTTCAAATGCAAATGATGCCTATCGTCATGCGTTATTTCATGAGCAAATTACGCAAATTAGCGCCAGCATCTCAGGTCGTCCCGCACGAGGACTTCTAGGTCACTGGCATACACAAGTCGACTTACCAAACCGCCCTGCAGTCGCTGCTTATCCATATGCTTATGATCTTGGAAAACAATTACATGCTGCTGCAAGTCAACAAGGTGATCACGGCTTTGGTGCTTTTTGGGCTGGAAGCAATGTGTCTCAGATTCGTGAACTTGAAGCTCGTGATTTAATCAATCAACTCTTAGTCGAAATGCAACAAGCCAATTATTAAGTCATTCTATCTTTTAGCTAAGCTCCAATAATGGAGCTTTTTTTATTTGGTTTCCAATAGGTTAACTTGTTCCACCTGCACATCACTCATTGTTTCACCATGCACAAGCAACTGATCAAAGTAGTCTGCAACCACTTTAAATTGCTCAGTTGTGCTTTCAACTTTATACATGTTTTGGCGGAACTCATTACTTGAGCGTAAGCCTTTGGTGTACCAAGCAATATGTTTACGTGCAATTCGACAGCCAGAGTATTCACCATAAAAACTATACAATTCAGAAAGATGACCCTGCAACACCTCTTTAACTTCCTGAATATTAGGTGCAGCCAAATGCTCCCCTGTGTCCAAATAATGTGCTATTTCACGGAAGATCCATGGACGCCCTTGCGCTGCACGACCAATCATAATCGCATCTGCGCCAGTATAATCAAGCACATATTTAGCCTTTTCAGGACTATCAATATCTCCGTTGGCAATGACTGGGATTGACAATATTTGTTTGACTTCTTTAATCAGACTGTAACGTGCGGTATTCAAATACATATCTTCCCGAGTACGACCATGCAGTGCTAATGCTGCAATACCCGCCTCTTCTGCGCGCTTCGCCACCCGTAAAATATTTTCATGGCCATTTAAAAAACCTAAACGCGTTTTGAGTGTCACAGGAACATCAACCGCAGCAACAACTTCATCTAAAATACGAGCCACCAAGTCTTCATCTTTTAAAAGTGCAGAGCCTGCCAATTTATTACAGACCTTTTTTGCAGGGCAACCCATATTAATATCTACTATTTGCGCACCATTTGAAACTTGATAGCGCGCGGCTTCAGCAAGCTCTTTGGGATCTGATCCTGCAATTTGTGCAGAAATCGGTGCTAGTTCACCATCAAAATTGGCACGGTATAAACTCTTCTTACTCATGCGAAGTGTCTGATCTGAGGTCATCATTTCGCTGACCGCATGCCCTGCACCAAAATATTTGCATAATGTGCGGAATGGACGATCAGTAACACCTGCCATCGGTGCAACAATCAAATTATTTGAAAGTTGGTATGGACCAATATACATATAGATTCATCATATTTTCGACCGAAACAGTATACTGTATCTATTCTTTCGGCTCATCTTTTATGATGTGATGTCTACTTATAAGTATAGAATCTTTATATAAGCTTTAACTACATGACCAGTTTGTAAAAATCTGCAATACAATATTATAAGTCTTAGTCAACTATTGTCGCCCATGGAAGAAGCTCTATAGGAGCACAATAAAATAGAAACTTTATTCAGTTTGCTGAAAGGGGCTTACAATCTAGTGATGACTAGACGAGAAGCATTGCAGGCTATTTGACGAGAAGCATTGCAGGCTATTTGACGAGAAGCATTGCAGGCTATTTGACGAGATTCATACTTCTTTATGTGCTTATCAAATATGTCATCAAAATAAGCCGATGATTCGTATTATGGAAATATCAACTTAAATAACCCGAATCATGGATAAGAAATAGGCTTGAAAAAGAAGAGGACTAGAGCTATCAGTTGAGTTACCACACCAAACTCACAACTCTAGTCCTTATGTTCGATAGTACAGAATTATTTTGTGTAATTGATGATTTCTTCTTAAAATTTGAAGCGACTTACTGGAAATTTATTAAAGAATGTCACCATTGTCTAAGAATTCGAACCGCTCAACTGAGTATTTCAGAAATCATCTTCATTGCGATTTGGTATAAATGTTCTCATTTTAATAACTTCAAAGCATTTTTCTCATCGTTGAAACAAGACAAAAGCCATTTATTTAAAAGTTTACCCTGTTATCAGCGCATGATTCATTTAGTGAATACACATCAACTCGCTTTACATGCCTTGCATTTCGCTGTGATGAAAGATCATCAAAGTTCGTATTTATGGATTGATTCAACTACTTTGCCAGTCTGTAAAAATCAGCGTATTCAGCGACATAAATCCATATCATCAATTGCAACGCGTGGTAAAAGCTCAATGGGATGGTTCTTTGGTTGTAAGCTACATTTACTGATGAATCAATCAGGTGAGATTGTGAACTCAGTTTTATCTAATGGACATACAGCGGATATCAAAATGGTTAAACAGTTGGTAGAAGGATTAAAAGCAAAGCTTTATGCTGATCGTGGCTATATTAGTCATGAACTGAAAGCTAGGCTTAAAGAACAAGATATTGATTTAATTACATATCATCGTAAAAACATGCAGGCAGTTCAATTGTCAAAAGAAGATGAATATTACCTAAAGCAGCGCAACAAAATAGAAACGTTATTTAGTTTGCTCAAAGGGAAATATAATTTGGTAACAAGTAACGCGAGAAGTGTTGAAGGCTATTTAGCTGGTATTTATGCCTCTTTATGTGCTTATCAAATATATCATCAAAATAAGCCGATGATTCGTATTATGGAAATATCGACTTAAATAGGTTGCGGGTTCTTTAATATTCTATGAAGTCTAACAATTAATAAATACATGATGTGAATTTTCGAAAATACCAAAATTCACCTTTAAATTGCATTTCCATCTAAACGATAAATTCATTTAGAAGTTTAAAACTCCTAGATAAATTTACCTAAAATATAAATAATTAAAGTTAAAAATATTCATCATAATTATATAAATAACTCTCAAATATACCTTGCCCATTTAACAGACACTGTTTCGGTTTCATCACTACTTTCTGAATCATTATTACCTGTATTCGGAACAGTAATTGTATTCTGATCACTCGTTGTTCCATTAAAATCAATAGTTGTACTACCACCTAAAGTAGAACCAGTATTTTTTCCTAATGCTGCGGCGAGAATTGAACCTTTTACAATAGTTTGCCCACCAGTAATAAGCCTATTACCTGCAATAACATTTCCCTCAATTGTTGCTTGAGATGTTAAAGTTATATCTCCACCTATATATGTTGCAGAACATTGTGCTGTGGAACTGGTATCCGTACAAGAGCCTGCAATTAAGGCGATGTTAGCAATACTAGCCAAACTCAATGTATCTTTTGATGCACACAAATTTGTAGGCGTTGGAAAATACGATGATCCACACACAACAGAAGCACCCGCATAGTTTGGTGCTTTCATAGATATGCTACCACCATAATTAATATTACCTGTTGAAATAATTGTGTTTGCATAGTTCCCCATTTCTAAGTTTACAGATGTGCCCTTAAAAAATATTACGCCACTAGCAATCGAACTTTCTGAATTTTGCGTATCTCTTAATGTCCAGATACCATTAGAATAACTTATGATCTCGTTCACCCAGCCATATTTTTTGGCAAAGTTTGCCACAATACTGCTTGTACAAAAGTTATCCGAATCTACCTCTTTACATAAATACCCCCATGACTGAGAATAATTTATTTTTGTTTTGCCTAAATGATAACTACCTTCGGCTACGCCATTTACATTTCTAACATAAACTAAAATTTGATTCTGACTATTTACACTAAATACATAATTTGCCTGTTCCTCATAAGCAGACGCATTGATGAGAGGTTTCTCATCCATGGTCACCGTAACGAGTGCTCCTGTTGGAAAAGCAACTTTTGTGCCCGTAGCTACTTGTGTTAATTTATCAGCCGCATTCGTAGGGCATGACATAAAGTTTACGGCAGCTATATTCGTAAAATTATTCCAGTAAGGACTTACACAGGTAAAAACACCACCACTTTTTGCAGTATTAAGCTGATTCCAAACATTATATTTAATATCGGAATTTGCTAATGAATTCAAAATAGTTCCATTGTTAACGGTTATTTTATTTCCCGCTGTCGCCTTAGTAATGGTTGGGTTTGTGTCAACAGTGATGGAACCCTTGGTATCAATACTATTAAAATTACCACTACTTTTGATATTTACATCACCATCAGCATAAATATCTTTTACAGCAACACCGCCTGTTGTCGTAACACTCCCTTTTGCGGAAACCAGTGATGCTGTCCCGCTAGCATTTAAATTTACATTCCCATTTGAATAAATATTTTCCAGACCTGTAATCCCCCCTCCACCAATGTTCACATCTCCGAGTACTTTGAGCTCTTTAATTCCAGTTAAACCTGAACTAGTCGAAAAATTGCCAGAAACATTAACAATAGCCCGATCTCCAACATTAGAAAATGTAATGCCACCATTAGCATTAAGATCACCGTAGAAGTTCATCGCACTTGGTAACTTTGTTGTATTTCCAGAACTTTGATGGTCCGAACCTGAACCCTCTGAAAACAAAATTTCGTAAACGACTTGTATAGTTGATGATGATTCGGATTTATCGCTAATATTCTGAATGTTCGCAGTGACTTGATATATTTCGGGTGTTGTTCCCTGCGCTTTTACTTTGACATTATTTACATTTAATGTACGACCTTCTGGAATATTTAAGGTAAATGTTTGGGGAGATTTTTCCAAGTTTGAAAAATCATCCTGACTCAACGTTTTTAGATATTTGCGGAATATTTCGACGCCAGACCACGCACCAGATTGGGCATTAGTCAATGCATGACTCGATACTAATGTACGTTGCGAGATATTTATATAATATGCTGTCCCTAAAGCTGATACCGCAACAGCTAATCCTACAAGTAAAACGATTAAAACTGTTGCAAAGCCATGCTGTGACATTGGGCGCTGTTTATTCCTGATTATCATTTCTTTTCCTAAGACACAATATTGACAATACAAACAGGTACTTTTACTTGGCCTAATCCTGCAATTTTTTGTGTGCTAGTTTGTGCTGAAATCATTATAAGTGGGTGAGAAACACTATCACTTGAACCACCAACACCAAATGGCGTGCAAGTTGATACCGTTTGTTCAAAGCTAATTTGATTCGGGTTCGACTGATCTGAAGAGTAATCATCAAGTTCAGCCAAATTTGTCTGAATCTTCCATTTAAATGAACCTAAATTCGCTGTTTCATTACAGTCAGCTCCAGCATCATCTAAAAGTCCTTTTAACAATACAAACCTACGCTTTTTATTGTTAGAATTCTCTACATCTGCTAAACCTTGGCAGGAAATTTTTGTTCCCAATTTTAACCGCCAAAGAACAACCTTTACACTTTTTGACTCCATCTGAAGAGTCGTTGACAGTAAGTTTGATGACCCATCAAGACCAAATCCTGCATTTTGTAAAAGCATTTGGGCTGTCGTTAAACCACTTTGCAACTGAGTATCATGCGTCGATGCTTTGCGAGACTCAACACCTGCTTTTACGATAGTCCTGTAAGCACTTAATACAGCCAAAATACATAAGATACCTATGAGCAATCCAACCAAAAGGCTAATTAAAGTAACACCTGATTGATTATTCACTACAAAGACTCCCCTACAGTGACCTTGCCACCAAGTAAAGTACTTTCAATTTCAAATTTAACTGGTTGCCGCTCAGAAACCGTTCCATTAAGACTTATATTGGTACTATTTACAGTAACATTCATTGACTCACATATTACTGTGACTTCTGACGCATTCTTTTCATTGGGCAAATTAATGGTTGGATGAGCACTACCACTGCACCAATCTTCCTTTTCACTAACAGATGCATTTTGAAGTTTTGTACGTAGCTCATTAATTACAATATATTGAAGATTATTTTGTTGCTGGCTGACCAGCATTCGCCCCGTACTATATACTGCTCCCAAAATAACGATACTAGATAATGCTACTGCAATGAGTGCTTCTAACAAACCAACGCCTTTTTGCACTTTTTTAGCTAAGATCATATGCTTCACTAAGGGATCCACTACTTACCACCAAAGATAAATTTGTTTTACAATTTTCCGTGACTTCAGTAATGACTTGCCCTAGATTATTAAAGGCGAAACATTTGAAATCAGTCGAACTAACATTCTTAATTTCTATTGCTTGGTTTAATGCATAAGCAAAAACTATAGGGCTAGTACAACTTGCAGATTCTGTTGAAGTTGCTTTATGGACTGATAATTTCTTAGCACTTAAATCAAAACAAATTTGGCTAGCAGCCAAATCAGCTGTTTGAGCATATTCATTTCTGATCGCTGTTGCTCTTGCTAACCCCATAGCACTTTTCAATGACATAGTTGCTTTATCTAATTCAGCTTGTTTAGACCACAATCCTGTTAAGGACGCTGCTCCCACAACCAGAATCGCTAAAATAGTAATAGCAATCATTAACTCAATCAGACTAACTCCTGACTGCCTAGATCGCTGAATTACCATGTGCTTGTACCATTACAACTCGTAGTAGCTGTTCTTTCATTCGTATTTTTGATTTTTAAAGTACAACCAACTAAGTTACTCGAATCTTTAGCTGTAGCTATTAATTCATATCCTTTACCGCTATCCACTTTTTTGCTAGAAAACTCAAAAATATCTGTTTTACTGGCTGACCACTGAGGAAAAGCTGAAGTAGCAATCAATGCATTCGTATTTGCATAATCCTGATCAGGATAAGATAAATTACGTTGATAATAATTTTCAAAAACCAAACTTAACGAAACAAGATCTGCCTGAGCAGCTCTAATATTTGTTTTCTTAATATAGCTTTGGTAGGAAGGAAGTGCTATTGCAGCCAAAATAGCGACTATAACAACTGTTATCATTAACTCTATTAGGGTAAAACCAGAGATTTTAGGCAGATTAGCACTAAATTTAGGATGCATACGAAGTAGACATATGATTTATAACAAAGAATTTAAATTATCACATTAACCAATCATTTTTTCAACAAATTAAACAATAAAATATTTTATTAAGTTAAGCTTAATAAAATATTAATAATAAAGTGCATTCAGTCTAGCTGGATATTAATTGTAATAATAGTCTATGTTCTTTTAAATATAACACTTTCGGTTTAATATATTTACTTATTTTCTACAGAAAAATCATTAAGAAAATAAACCCAATATAAAGTTATATTTAATGATCTTGCTGTAATAAAATTAAATATTAAACAAAAAAGTAACAATTACATTTGATATTATTATAATTTTCATTAAAACATAAAAAAACCAGTGACTATAAGGTGTCTATCGACGTCCAAGAGCAACATTAATTATAAAAAACCTTATAAAATACCAACTAAAAAAGTCAGGATTTAAAATTAAACCTAGACTATAAAACAAACTCCTTATTCTGATTCATTGATACCTATATATTCAAAAAAGTGTATAAATCCTATTTTAATGCAAAAAATTATGACTAAATGATAGTTAATATTTTCATCAGAATTAGCGCGTATCAAATGCTATTTTTAAAAATAAATCCACCTAAAAATCACTTAGATTACCAATGAAGATTTGAACTCTCTATACTTATAAAAATCATATTTTCACAACAATCAAAGAACAAAAAACATGTTCCAAAACCCTATTGGTATTACCATTGTAACTAATAAAGAATATGCATAAATCATTACATTCACATCTCTCTCACAAAAAAAAGAATATCTCCTCATTACCAGAACCGAAGGCTTAAATAGTTAGAAAATAAATAAATTAAACAAAAAAATTAATTAAAAACTGTAAATGAAATTCTTCTCATCTTTTAAGACTTATACAAGAACATTTAAATCAGCCTAAAAAACACTCACCCATAGAAGAAAAATCATGCAAATCATCTACACCAATTGAATCCAAATTCATGATTGTGTTATTAATATCTTCTACTTTTATTATAAAGAAATATAGAGGCTAACTCTAATATGTCTCAAGATTTTGAATATAAAAAACCCAGCCTAACTGAGCTAAATAGTTTAATGACTATGGCAATCCAACAATCATTTAATGCAATTGTCATAACAGATGCCTCTTTTGAAAAAGAAGGTCCAAATATTATTTTCTGCAACCCTGCTTTTTGTAAAATGACAGGCTACAGTGAAAATGAACTAATTGGCCAATCACCTCGTATTTTACAAGGTCATGATACAGACCCTGCTGTAATTCATGAGCTGAAACGTTGCTTAATCGAGGGGAAATTTTTTCATAACAATACAATTAATTATCGTAAAGACAAAACTGCATATCATGTAGAATGGAATATTTCTCCTATAAAAAATGAGTTTGGAAAAATCACTCATTTTGTATCTGTTCAACGGGATATTAGTGAAAAGAATGAAAATCTGAAGTATCAAACAATGCTGATTGCGGCAATAAATACAACTCCAGATACAATAGTAATCACAGATGATCAAGCTAAAATCCAATTTATTAATCATGCAACAGAAACACTTTCAGGATACACCTTTGCTGACCTAAAAGATGAACCTATAACAAAACTATACCCTAGTAATCAACAACTTATAGAAATAAGCAAAATAAAAAAGCAGAAAGTTGAGAATACATGTGATGCCGAAGATAAAAATGATCATTCTGAAAAGCACTTTTTAGATCTGATTTCCTCTCCTCTAAAAGATCATAATGGAAAAATCACCCACTATGTCAGTATCGGTAGAAACATTAATCATC
>NZ_QKVN01000057.1:0-14560 GCF_003231195.1 Acinetobacter sp. WCHAc060042 | reverse complement strand
TTTTATTTAAAAAATTAATTTTTAAATACAACTTAGGCTAATTGATAAACACTATCTGGAAAGATTAAAAGAAAATATTTTTTAATTTCTGCTAATTCATTTAAGGCAGGTTCCCTTTCAAGCAGTTGAAATGTCCAAATAAGTACAGCCTGATGATTATCATAGCAAGTATTTACTCCAAGAAAATTAGCCATTCCATAACTTCTATTGATGTTCATTTCTTTAATTAATTGATTTCCTAAGTCACGAGCTTGCTGGCTGATCAATAACTCATTTGTTAACACGGCGGTCATCTCCACAAAATAATCTAGTGCAGGTTCAATCCTTATACTTAAAAAGTTATAATTTAATTGAAATGGATAAAATATACTTTCTATAAGTTTTAATAACCTGCTGTAGGTTAATTTTAGCAAAGTATTACTCAGGCAACAACTTTAAATAACCCGCAGCAAGTTATTTTTTGTAAATTAATTTAAATATGATTACTTGTAAGTTATCTAGCCTCATGGGCGATAGAAAAATTTTAAAATTAAGTGAAGTGGTGCATGCAACAGGTATCAATCGCAATACGCTCACAAGTATGTATTATGACCGTGCTGTACGTATTGAATTACCAGTCGCCGATAAGTTGTGTAAGTACTTTAACTGTACGATGAATGATTTGTTTGAGTTTAAGGAAGAAGTTGAAGAAAAGGATTAACTAATACTTCGTTTGATAAGTTTTCCCTACAGGTCTAATACTGAATTTTATAAAGCTTCATCGAAAACATATATTTACTTTATTATTTATATAAAGGAATCAATCGAATGATAGAGGTATTTTTCTTATAACTTAGTTAAGAAGAGGGGCTAATGACCCACAATAGCGGTAACTATTGTGGGTTTGTTCCATGTAATGCAAATTGCCGTACAAGGAATTTAAAATGACTTCACTCCTCATCTTACGTTGCCCTTGTACTTATTGCAAGATTTTGAGTCTTTTTACAGGATTTTTCATTACACCATTTAAATTACTTCTTTTTATCATGTCGATAATGTTGGGTGCCAAGGCCTGTCGCCATAACATTTGAAATTGAAAGTTCTATAGATGTCCGCAATCCATCGAATAATTGAACCTCATTTGATGCACGAAGATAGTCCAATATATTTTCGCTCAAGGACTCTATGATTGCTTTGGGATTTCTAATTCTAAATTGATCACTTTCAGCCAATTTAATGAGATGTGACAGGTCTGGAAATGCTTTACTACCCGCCAGTTTGAGTGCCATTTTATGATCAATGGATTCATAAATGAGTGTATGCGTAATATCGAAAGGTGGCGAAACAAAAATGTTCTTCATATCTGAGGAATATTGCAGAGCAAAGTTACAAGTTAGAGTGAAAAACAGGCTTAAGCAGCACAATATAACTGATGCAGGGTTTGCATAATCGTCAGGATTCTGGGGTCAGATACTTGATAGAAAATCTGTTTACCTTCACGACGAGTGCTGACCATATTATTTTTACGCAGTACAGTCAGTTGTTGGGACAGTGTTGGTTGATGAATATCAGTGCTTTCCTCAATTTTCTGTACATTGAGTTCGCCTTCTACCAAGACACATAAAATTTTTAGGCGGTCAGGATTTGATAAGACTTTTAAGTAGTTTGTGACTATATCGACTTCCGAAAAATCAATTTTAGCCTGATTAGTTCCAGTATTCATTACGATCTCCTTCAGTCCTGCATAGTTAAAAATCATTTATGAAAGAATATCACAGAGTGCTTGATTAATATTATATATTATATATTATATATAAATATATTGTAAACTTAAGTAGACTCGCTATGCATGATTTCCTGATTGCTTTTCTCGGCGGTTTGATGCTCGGTGTATCGGTCGTTGGTTACCTGTATGTGCATGGTCGTATCGCAGGCATCAGTGGCTTAATCGGACAGGTGCTGAATCCTAAAATGATGTTTAAAACATCTGCGATTTGGTTCATGGCGGGTTTAATCACGGTGCCATTTATCTATGGACTGTTTGTTCAGCCAGAAATTGAATTGAATGCGAGTCCGCTGATGCTGGTGGTTGCGGGTCTCTTGGTCGGCTTTGGTACCCGCTTAGGTTCAGGCTGTACCAGCGGTCATGGCATTTGCGGGATGAGTCGTTTGTCTAAACGTTCCATCGTGGCCACCATGAGTTTCATGTTTGCTGGTTTTGTCACTGTTTATATTGTTCGTCACGTGACTGGAGCATTTTAAAATGAAAAATATTTTAGCTTTTATTTTTGGTGCTCTTTTTTCTGTCGGACTGATGGTTTCAGGCATGTCCAATCCGGAAAAAGTGCTGGATTTCCTGGATCTGTTTGGTGACTGGGATGCCAGTCTGGCCTTTGTGATGATGGGTGCAATTGCCGTGGCATTTATTCCCTTTCAAAAAGCCATGCGTTCTGCAGCACCGAAAACCGTATTTAACGAACCTATTGTATTGCCCACCAGTCAAAAACTTGATCCACGCTTAATCATTGGCAGCCTGTTGTTTGGTATCGGCTGGGGGATTGCTGGGGTATGTCCAGCACCAAGTTTCACCTTGATTGGCCTGGGGCATTACCAGGTCTTCTATTTTATTATCGCGATGTTGATTGGCGTATTGCTGCACCGTAAATGGGCTGGAGAATAACGATGGCAAAACACCCACTGGTACAGGATTTTTTTGACGAGGCGACCAATACCTTCAGTTACGTGGTATCCGATCCAATAACAAAGCGCTGTGCCATCATTGACAGTGTGCTGGATTATGATGCGGCATCTGCAACCACTTCAACCACACAGGCAGATCGTATCATTGCCTATGTCAAAGCACAGACTTTAGACGTGGAATGGATTTTGGAAACCCATGTTCATGCAGATCACTTGACTGCAGCCCAGTATTTGAAACAGGAACTGGGCGGAAAAATTGCAATCAGCCAGAAAATCGCTGTGGTGCAGCAGACCTTTGCTGCAATTTATAATCTGGATCTCAAGCAGGTGAATGCTAGTCAGCCATTTGATCATTTATTTGAAGATGGTGAGCATTTCAAAATCGGTGAGCTGGATGTTTATAACATAGCAACACCGGGGCATACGCCTGCTTGCCTGAGCTATGTGGTTGAAGATGCAGTCTTTGTCGGCGACACGCTGTTTATGCCGGACTATGGTACGGCCCGTTGTGATTTTCCAAAAGGTAGTGCAGAAAAGCTTTTTGATTCGGTACAAAGCCTGTATCAGCTCCCAGAAGATACACGGGTCTTTTTATGTCATGACTATTTGCCTGAAACACGTGAATCGTATGTGTGTGAAACCACTATTCAGGCTCAGAAAACACAGAATATCCATATTCACGAGGGAGTCAGTAAAACTGAATTTGCTCAGATGCGAAACCAGCGGGATTCAGGACTCAGCATGCCGAAGCTGATTCTGCCTTCGATTCAGATCAATATGAAAGCAGGACAGTTCCCAACGCCAGAACAGAATGGGGTTTCTTATTTAAAACTTCCGCTTAATTACTTCAAATAGGCATGTTTCAAGATTAAACAAAAAGGTTTGTCTTTTGTTTAATTGCATTAGCAAAGAGAGGAACAGTGGCTATGTGGGTGTTAATACTGGAAGGGTTGGCCATCGGTGGCTTGCTGGGTTTAACCGGTGCTGGTGGCGGCATTCTGGCTGTACCGGCACTGATGGCGAGTCAGGGCTGGACCGTGGCACAGGCTGCGCCTGTGGGCTTGCTGGCAGTGACTCTGTCTGCCTTGGTCGGAACGTTCGAGGGTTTATTCAAGCGTATTGTACGTTATCGCGCTGCGCTCTGGATCGCCCTGATCAGTATTCCTTCAGCACGCTATGGCGTAAATCTGGCTGGTATTGTTTCTCCGGTCTGGCTGACGATGGCTTTCAGTCTAGTCATGTTGATTGTGGCTTACCGGATCTTCTTTAACAAAGTTAATGACCATGAGAATCCACCGTGTAAGGTCAATCAAACGACCGGTCGCCTGATCTGGAATGTGAAAACGGCCTCGTTCCTCGCCGGTATTGGCGTAGTGGCGGGTTTGCTGACTGGCTTGCTCGGGGTGGGCGGCGGTTTTGTGATTGTCCCGGCACTGCGTAAATTCACCGACCTCGATATGCGCAGTATCGTTGCGACTTCTCTAATGATTATTTTCCTGATTGGTGGTGTCAGTATTTCTGCACACGTGCTAGATGGCTTTCAATATCCTGTTTCGGTCACGCTGACTTTTGTTCTGGCCTGTATTGTAGGGATGTTAATTGGACGCAGTCTGATGCACCGAATTGAAAGTAACCGGGTTCAGAAGATTTTTGCCACAACTGTGATTGGGGTAGCTGTGTATTTAATTTATTCAGCACTCATGGGCTAGTCCCGTGAAATTTTTTACGGATAAAAATAGAAGGTCAGATTCTGGATGACAGATAAATACCCTATTTTTCTGTCATCTGAATGAATATCAAACAGGTGTACAGTCTGAAATAATTTTATCAAACTGACGGTTTGCAATAGCAGTGATCACTGCAACAGTGCTGAAACAGCCGGGGTGGGAGCTACAACAAAGCGTTTTTTAGCTGCTGAACTAGCATTTATAACAAATGAAGCTGATTTTGATGAGCGAGGAAGAATGAAAATGATGAAAACTGCAGAGCAATTGATCCGGAATGCGAAAAACCGGATTCAGGAAGTGAGTGTAGCTGAACTGTTTGAAGCGATGAAAAACCATAAAACCATTCTGATTGATGTTCGGGAACCGGATGAATTTCAGGCGGCAGCGATAGACCGGGCGGTGAATTATCCTCGTGGTGTTTTAGAAATGAGGATTCACCAGCATCCTTTGGTTAGCCATCATTGCGATACCATGCAGGCACTGGAACATCTAAAAGATCAGCCGATCTATTTGATCTGTGGCACGGGTGGACGTTCAGCATTGGCAACCGATACTTTACAGAATATGGGATTTACTCAGGTGAAGTCGGTTCAAGGTGGCTATCAGGCTTGGCTGGAACAGGGCTATCCGGTAGAAAAATAAGCTTTTGAATATAAAAACTTGATTGTTGATTTTTAATTTGAGAAAAAATTATGAAATACAAAGAATTAACCCAAAATATTTCAGGTAGTTTAAGAACTCTAAGCCAGGATTCACCAGATTTAATGAAAAGTTTCAATCAATTATCCCAGATCGCAATGCATGATGGTGTGATTGATCTAAAAACCAAGGAATTGATTGCCTTGGCGATTGGTGTGGCTGCACGTTGTGATGGTTGTATCGGTTTTCATGTCAGGACCCTGGTCAAAATGGGCATGACCCTACAGGAGCTGGAGGAAGTTCTGGGCGTTGCGGTGTATATGGGCGGTGGACCTTCATTGATGTATGCTGCAAATGCGCTGGAAGCATTCAAAGAGTTTTCCAACTGATTGGATAGTCAAGTAAATGGAGGGATGAAATGAGTCAGCACTGGAATGAATTGTATGCCCAGACGCAGGACCTATACGGCACAGCAGCAAACCTGTTTATTCAGGAGATTGCGGGGGAAATCCTGATAGAAGGTAAAACACTGGCAATTGCTGAAGGAGAAGGAAGGAATATCCTTTACCTGGCTGAGCAGGCAAGACAGTATAATTATCCTTTTTCGGCGGAAGTTTGGGATTATTCCGATGTTGCTTTGAAGCATCTGTCCAGCAAAGCCGAAGCTACAGGGATAAAGCTTGAACTCCGACATGTTGATTTAACAGCAGCGAAATGGCCGTCCGAGCGTTATCAAAACGTGATTTGTGTATTTGGTCATTTCGATACAGAAACGCAAAAACAGGTTTTAGAAGGCATAAGAAAGTCCTTGCTAAACGGTGGATGGTTTATCGGTGAGCTGTATTCCAAGGAGCAGATCAACTATAAAACTGGTGGCCCTAAAAATATCGAATATTTATACGATCCGTGGGATATTTTGCAGGTTTTCAAGCAGGATCATATCCATCATTTTTATGTTGGAGAGCAAGAAAGACAGGAGGGAGAATTACATTGTGGTAAATGCCATGTTATTCAATTTGCGATACAAGTGATGAAGTAAAAACAAGTGAATTCTTAAATGTGATGCAAATATTCAGCATTGCAGTACTTTAAGAAAGAGGTTTTATTATGTCAAATCGGTTCAAAAATAAAGTTGCCCTAGTTACTGGTGCGGGTTCTGGAATTGGGAAAAGCACAGCTATGCTTTTAGCGAAGCAGGGTGCAAGTGTTGTAGTCTCGGATATTAACTTTGAAGCAGCACAGAAAGTTGCTGAGGAAATTGTATCTTTAGGCGGTAAAGCGGCTGCGAATAAAGCCAATACGGCTGAACCTGAAGACATGAAAGCAGCGGTTGAATTTTCAATTAGCACGTATGGTGCCCTTCATTTAGCTTTTAACAATGCTGGAATATTGGGTGACGTTCAGCCAATTGCAAATTTAAGTATTGAAGCTTGGCGTCGTGTGATTGATATTAATTTGAATGCGGTCTTTTATGGCCTACATTATCAAATCCCTGCAATATTGGCAGCCGGCGGTGGTGCAATTGTGAATACAGCATCAATTTTAGGTTTAGTTGGGACTGAAAATATTTCTGGTTATGTTGCAGCTAAGCATGGTGTAACCGGGCTTACTAAAACGGCTTCGCTAGAATATGCTAAAAAGGGTATTCGTATTAATTCAGTACATCCTGGTTATATTAAAACGCCTTTAATTGGTGAGTTTGATGAAGCTGAACTGATAAAATTGCATCCAGTTGGTCGTTTAGGAAATCCGGAAGAAGTTGCACAGGTCGTTGCTTTCTTACTCTCTGATGATGCATCTTTTGTAACGGGCAGCCAGTATGTAGTAGATGGGTCATATACTTCACAATAGTTAATTTTAGGAAAGGCCTTCATTTGATTGAGAAGGTTTTCCTTTTGTAATTTATTAGAAGCATCTGTCTTACAAATAAAAAATGCCTGATGAAATTCGTCAGGCATTTATATGAAATATAGTGTCAACCTATTTCAAACCTAGACAATTTAATGTTTTGATCAAATAGCAGTTAGGTAAGATGTATTTTATCAGCGAAAGTTTCCATTAACTTTTAAGGGAAACTTTAACTATGGTTTCAGATTTTATTCAAGCATACACAGAAAATAATCTAAAGCATTTAACGAAAGCGCAGAGGTAGGCGGGCGAGTTAAACTAAACTCTTAATAAAATTATCAGGATCAATTTCGCCAGTCACAATAACATGTACGCCAATATTTTTGAGTTTTTCTCGTAATCTGTCCCCCATCCCTGTAGTTACGAAAATATCCATAGGTAACAGTTTTTCTAGCACCTCACCCGACTGAGAAAATGATGCTTCTTTCTCCACCTCAATGAGCTGTTTGTCCATAACTTTCCCATCTTTGAGCTCATATTTCCAGAATTTTCGGCATTTCCCAGCGTGCGGAGTAATATGACGTCGGTTCTGTGATGTAATTACAATTACCATAAAGATTTCTCCAAACCAAACCGATACTACTGCTCTTTATAGGTATGTATCGGTTCATGATGATTTATAAGTTAAGCTTGTAGTGACAAAAACTATTCAAAAACATAGCTAATACTATTCAAGCAAGATTTTCCAAAACAAACTGAGGTGACTTGATAAAGAGTTTCAACAAAGCTTGGGCTGAGCTTGAGGGATGACGAACTCCACGTTCCCAACTTTCTAAGGTACGGGCGGAAATACACAGTTTTGATGCTAGTTCTGTCTGTGAAATATTGAGAGCTTGCCGGATCCTTACAATTTGTTGTGCTAAATCCAGACAACAGTTGTTATTAAAATCACTTTTTAGGTGATGTGCCTGATCATGCTGAAGTAGATTCATCATTGTGTCCTCCTTATCGATATACTAAAAAGTTGTAATAACACTTTGAAAAATTAGAAAGTCATTGAGACTGTGATAGTTGGACTTCAAAAAGATTTAGATACAGACAAATCAAAAGTCATATTAACTATTACGGATAGGATTACGGTGACTGAAGATGTCGATTGTGAGCTGCCTACATATTCTGGATAGATGAATATTTTCGACCATATCGCAAACTAGGAAGACTGCTCAGCGATATCACATCTGCTGATTTAATGGATGAATGTTAGAGGAGGAGCACGGCTCTGAGGAATAAGGAACCAGGGAGTAGGTGGGGACAGCGTATATGGGACAAATGTACTGAAGAACTGCAGTAAGGTCTGAGTTCTGATCAGTACTAGTCTGAGTTTGGTATCGAGTAGCGGTAGGGTATAGCTGTGCACCAGGCAAAACTGGCAGTCATGACCGGTATGTGCATCATCCCGCTCTTGATGTTCATGTCGATCCTGCACATGTGCGAGGATATGTGCATTGCTTTGGTCTGCTCCGCTGGCTTGATTGCTATGCGGATGTGATGTTGCGAAGCTGTGGTGTGGATGAACGTTAGTAACTTCTAGATGTAATGCTGCGGCAATAGTTTTACATACCGAAAAAACACTGTGTTTTTCTGGCAATAAAGGCTGCAGGAACACAGCGATCTGTAACAAGATTGCTGATAACCCCAGCAATCTTCCCAACATCATGAGCACTTCACTACACTTTTATGGACATTACATAGGTTATAGTATAACAAAATATAAAATTTATAATTGAAAAATAGACGATAAAATCGATTTTAATCTGCTACTAAACATAATTTTATTTTTTCTTTATGGAATAGGAAGCGTAAGATCATTCTGGAGCGAATGAGGTCTTATTAAAGTTGGACTGCATTGTAGGTTTGGTTATTAAAAAGTCATTGTATTTTCTATGAGGATAGATTTGAAGTTTAACCCAAGATTGGCTTATATTTATTTTACTACTTATTTTTATTTTAAATCCTTATAAATATAAGTCGCGGATAACAACTGTTCTAATAGAGGAAAATCATGTTTAATATTCTGATGTATCTACCTTGGGGCAAGGTGCCTGAAATCACTTGTCAGGAATTATTACAGAAACGGGAAATTGTACAGATTGTTGATGTCCGAAGTGCTCACGAGTTTAAACACAGTCATATAAAAGGTGCTGTTAATTTACCTATTACACAGTTGAATGAATCTACAATACAATCATTGGGGCTCAATCTGGATCAGCCCGTGGTGACCATTTGTTTATCGGCGCACCGGAGTATTCCTGCAACACGCAGATTGGCCAAGATGGGATATTCAGTCACACAGTTAAAAGGTGGTATGAAATCTTGGTGGAAAAATGGCCTGCCTTGTATCAAAAACTAAGTTTTAAATATGCTCTGTGAGCTTCTAAATTTTAAAAAGGAGTAAGACTATGTCGACTCAACCAAATGTAAAAGATTTTTTGATCCTAAAACAAATACATTCAGTTATGTAGTTTCAGATCCAGGTACAAAACAATGTGCGATTATCGACAGTGTTCTCGATTATGACTCTGCTTCAGCAGTGACATCTACCACGCATGCCGAGCAAATCATCGCGTATGTCAGAGAGCAGGGCTTACAGGTTGAGTGGATTTTGGAAACGCATGTACATGCAGATCATTTAACAGCAGCACAGTATTTAAAACAGCAGATCGGTGGTAAAACAGCGATGAGCGAACGGATTTCATTGGTACAGGAAACCTTTAGCTCAATCTATAACATTAATATCAAACAGTTCAATGCTTTCCAGACATTTGATCATGTATTCCAGGATCATGAAAAATTTCATATTGGCAATTTACAAGCCTATAATATTCCTACCCCTGGACATACTCCTGCATGCTTGAGTTATGTGATTGGAGATGCAGTTTTTGTAGGTGATACCTTGTTTATGCCTGATTATGGAACGGCACGATGTGATTTTCCGAAGGGCAGTGCTGAGACTTTATTTGATTCTGTGCAGACCCTCTATCAGTTGCCTGAAGACACTCGTGTTTTCCTGTGTCATGACTATTTACCCGAATCACGTCATGACTACATCTGTGAAACCGATATCAAAACTCAGAAAAAGTCTAATATTCATATTCATACTGGTACAGAAAAAGCGGAGTTTGTTGCAATGCGTCAAAAATGTGATGCAACCTTAAGAATGCCTGAGCTGATTTTGCCATCCATTCAGATTAATATGAATGCAGGACGTTTTCTTCAGCCAGAACAAAATGGCGTATCTTACTTAAAATTGCCTCTCAATTATTTCAAGTAAGCAAAGTATTCTTCTGAACACTCTTTGTACAATACATAACTTTCTCCTGCATCAACCGTAAGAGAAAGTTTTTTAAATTTTAAGTATTTAATTTAATTAACTTTTTATTTATTTATTTTGCTTTTCAAAACCTGATATATATTATATATTTATAGAATGAAAAGCTGAGTAAATAAGTAGGAATTTATCTTTAAATTTCATCTTTTTATTCAGCGTATCCCTCTTATTCGATGCCAGTCGAGAGAAAACTTGCTGAAGCAAAGTGGAATCTTTATTGCATTTGCAGCCATACTTTTGCAAATTGCAGTATATTTACAGCCTCTGTTGCCGGAAAAATTTCACATTGCTCCGGTCTGTATGTCAATCACTCATAATCTTCTTTCGCCTGCTGATCATCATCATGTCCACTCGATTCATCATGAGCTGCTCAAGGATTTGATTCCTCAACATTCCCACGATCACAATAAACATAACCATCAATGCCAATATTGTACGGTTTATGGTGATTTAGTGCTGCCATTTAAACTGGGCATTGATCAAGTTCTGGACTGGATTCAGGTTCGTCTAAATTTCTATCAGTCGTTCTTCCGGCATGTCTATTTCAATTTGCAGAAGCTGTATTTGCTGCCGCAGGGCAGAGCGCCACCTCTGACTTTTTAGGACACGATTGGTCACGTCAAACAGTTGTTTTGTTTGCACTACACAACATCTTAAAGAGTTTTAATCATGAAAATTCAGTTTTCGCTGTTCGCTAACAGCATAATGGTTTCGTTCGCCCTCAAAAAAGTCTATAGCGTATCCGGTATACGGGTTTCATCTCTATACCAGAAGATCGATGTCTGGCAAGGTGTGTCAGTTTCACTGCATCAATCGGCACTGTTGATGTCCTCCCTGTATTCAATTGATCAGCAGGAGGCAGCATGAATTTAGGGCTAACCGCGCTGGAACTGGCGCGTATCCAGTTTGCATTTACCGTATCATTTCATATTATTTTTCCTGCCATTTCTATTGGTTTAGCCAGTTTTCTAGCCGTTCTGGAATGGCGTTGGCTTAAAACCAATGATCCGGTATACCGGGACTTATTTAAGTTCTGGATCAAAGTCTTTGCCCTGTCCTTTGGTATGGGCGTGGTCTCTGGCGTGGTGATGAGCTATCAGTTTGGTACCAACTGGAGTGAGTTTTCACGGATTTCCGGCAGTGTCACAGGACCATTACTCGCTTATGAGGTTTTAAGTGCGTTTTTCCTTGAAGCCGGTTTTCTGGGGATTATGCTATTTGGTTGGGGCCGAGTGGGGCCTAAAACCCATTTTTTCGCAACACTAATGGTTGCAGTAGGTACCTGTATATCCATGTTCTGGATTCTGTCCTCGAACAGCTGGATGCAAACCCCTCAGGGCTTTACTATAGAAAATGGTATTATCGTCCCGCAAGATTGGTTTGCGATTGTATTTAATCCATCCTTCCCATATCGATTAGCACATATGGCGATGGCCGCTTTCCTTGTTTCAGCCTTGTTAGTTGCAGCAACAGCTGCTTTCCACTTATTAAAAGGTCGTCGTGATGCCTTGGTAAAAAAATCATTTTCCATGGCCATGTGGATGATTCTTGCTTTGGCACCTCTGCAAATGTTTGTAGGTGACATGCATGGCCTGAATACGCTTGAACACCAACCGGCCAAATTAGCGGCTATAGAAGGACACTGGGAAACCAATAAAGATAGTGGTATGCCACTCTATTTATTTGGTATTCCTGATATGGAAGCTGAAGAAACCAAATATGCGATCGGGATTCCGAATCTGGGGAGCCTGATCATGACACATACTCTGGATGGTGAAGTCAAAGGTTTAAAAGAGTTTGCACCTGAAGACCGTCCAAACTCACTGGTTGTATTCTGGAGTTTCCGGATCATGGTAGGGCTCGGTGTACTCATGATTCTGATGGCAATTTTAGGGGTATGGCTGAGAAAAACAGGAAAGTTTTATGATTCCCTATGGTTGCATAAGTTTGCCTTATATATGGGGCCATCAGGATTTATCGCTTTACTTGCCGGTTGGTTTACCACTGAAGTTGGTCGTCAACCTTGGGTTGTTTATGGTGTATTGCGTACTAAAGATACACTTTCTCCCGTTTCAGCAGAGCAGGTAGGTTTAACCTTGATCATTTTTGTGGTGGTCTACTTTATTGTGTTCGGTGTTGGCATTTTCTACATGCTGAAACTGATGCGTAAAGGCCCGGATTTTATACATTCGGCACCACATAGTGAGCAGGCGATCATACAGGCATCAAAGCGTCCTTTAAGTACGATTGATGAGGAGAATGATCTTGATCAAGTAAGTTCTAAACAATCTCAGGAGAATCAAAAATGATCGATTTATCATTGATTTGGATTCTAATTATTGGATTAGGGGTGCTGATCTATGTCGTGCTAGATGGCTTTGACCTTGGTATTGGTATCCTATTTCCTTTTATTTCCGATCGCCAGGAACGTGATGTTATGATGAATACCGTCGCGCCCGTCTGGGATGGTAATGAAACCTGGATGGTACTTGGTGGTGCAGGATTATTTGCTGCGTTTCCCTTGGTGTATTCTACGGTGCTTTCAGCTCTGTATATGCCAATCATTCTTATGGTAATTGCCTTAATTTTCCGTGGTGTGGCATTCGAATTCAGGTTTAAGGCCAATAAAACTAAACATCTGTGGGATCAAGCTTTTATATGGGGTTCCATTCTGAGCTCATTTTTCCAAGGACTGATTTTGGGAGCCTATATTCAGGGGATTGAAACCACGAATGGCATCTATACTGGTGGCGGTCTGGATTGGTTAACACCTTTTTCCCTGTTTACCGGTTTAAGTGTAGTCGTACTGTATGCAACACTAGGATGTGGTTGGTTGATCTTTAAAACCGAAAAAATGCTGCAGAATCGCATGTTTGAACTGATGCCAAAACTGCTGATTTCATTACTGATGATTTTTGCCTGTGTCAGTATTTATACGCCTTTGGCTCATCCTCAAATTGCAGAACGCTGGTTCAGTCAACCGCAACTCTTTTATTTTAGCCCGGTACCCGTACTGGTTCTGCTGTTTACTTTCCTGGCAATCAAAGCCTGTAAGCAGCGCAAAGAGTTCCTACCATTCATTTATACTTTGGCTTTGGTAATTCTCGCTTATAGCGGTTTTCTGATTAGTTTATGGCCTTATGTCATTCCACCATCAGTCACCATTTGGGAGGCTGCAGCACCTGCCAGTAGTCAATTGTTCGCCCTAATTGGAGCATTGATTTTAATTCCGATCATTCTTATTTATACCGGATTATCGTATTGGGTTTTCAGGGATAAAGTGCGTGTGGGTGATGAAGGTTATCATTAAGGAGGCAGAATGAAAATTTCTGAATTGAAATGGTTTATTGGCTTATGGCTGGCTGGTTTTTTAAGTTTGGCCTTGGTCGCAGGACTGTTTAGATTGCTGTTGAAATTGGCGTATTAAGTTTTAAACACAGGTCAGTGAGGTTTTCCTTACTGACCTATTTTTTATAGAGGTTCAGTTTTTTTAGATGCAAAAAATTGCTGGATCTGAATAAGTTTGATGAGAGATTTGGACTAAAAATAAATGAGGAGTAAATGATGAAAAACCATCTTTTTTGTGTAGGCATTGAATTTAAAAAAGCATCGGATCCATCAGAATCCTATGCCTATCGGACAGCTTATTTAGGCGCAAAAAACATTGATGAAGCAATTCAACGGGTGGAAAAACAGCTGGAGCAAGAAGGAAATGAAATCCTGTTTGTCCGCGGTTGTTGGGTCGTCGATTCAGACTGTGATGATGGTTTCTGTCCAACAGATGAGAGTAGGACGCTAGCAAACAATGATTTGCTTTTTAATGACCAGATCAAGTTTGGAAAATTACAAGAATGGTCAATCAATAATAACTACGAATACTAATTTCGTAAGTGATGCATCAGTTAGTTTTTTCTTTCTGATGCTGTAGTACTGTTTTCAATTTAATAGGACTTACGCAGTATTATTTATAGATTCTCTGTGGTAGCAGATGATTTTTATCGAGAATAAAGTCATCAATGAAGTTTTTGATCATTGGTCTAAATAATGAACCGTACCGGGTTTGTCGGAGAGTCAATATTCTGAGAGACTATCCCGATGACAAAATTAAAATATACCCCTGAAATCAGAGAAAGAGCGGTTCAATTATTGATTGAATCTGAAAAAGATTATCCATCGAATTGGGCTGCGATCACCGCTATTGCTCCCTGAGCAGTATACTGCGCAAGGGTTGTACTCCTGAAACACTACGTGTTTGGCATCAAAAGCATTTAGATCAGCA
>NZ_QKVN01000056.1:0-14606 GCF_003231195.1 Acinetobacter sp. WCHAc060042 | reverse complement strand
CAGACCTATCGAGATTGAGCGGCGAAATCGCTTTGGTGATCTGGAAATAGATACGATTGTTGGTAAGAACCATCAGCAATCATTGGTCTCTATTGTGGATCGGAAGACAGGTTATTTATGGCTGAAAAAGTGTAGCTCACGCAAGGCAGAGGAAATTTGCCAAACAACCATCAGCCTTCTTAAGCCAATCAAAGATCAGCTAAAGACTATTACCGCAGATAATGGTAAGGAGTTTAGTCTGCATAAGTATGTTGCTCAAGAATTAGAACTAGACTGGTATTTTGCTGATCCTTATAGCGCTTGGCAACGAGGCACGAATGAAAATACAAATGGTTTAATCAGACAATATATTCAAAAAGGGAGTGACTTGAATGAGTATTCAGATGAATATATTGCAGAAATCACTAAACGTCTGAATCACCGTCCAAGAAAAAGACTCAGCTTTAAAAGTCCGAGTCAGGTATTATGGCAACAACATGGTGTTGCACTTCAAATGCTAATCTAAGTGTCGAAAAAATTTAGTATAAATGGCGTTAATTCGAAAAGTGTGGAAATTTATGTTCAATGTTTCTGGCATTAGCATTGATCAACTTGCCGAGAGTGAGTTGGATGTTTTAAAAGTATCAAATGCATATTGCGATGCCGTGATGAGTTACCAAGGAGCACAAGTACTCGAATTTTATTCCAAAGTGAAACAACAGCCTTTGCTTTGGCTCTCTGAACTAAATTCTTATCAGGCAGGGACAGCCATTCGAGGAGGGATTCCTTTATGTTTTCCGTGGTTTAGTGCCCACTCACAACATGCCGATTTTCCTGCACACGGCTTTGCACGGAACCTGAAATGGAAACTTGTCAATGTTATTGAGAGTGAAGCAGGGCATGAAATTATTTTTGAATTGAGGGATTCAAATGTAACGCGCAGATATTGGGATGTTGCATTTAAGTTGAGTATGCATATTTATTGTGGTGAAAAATTGCAACTCATGATGCAACTGAGCAATTTAGATACAGTGGATATAGAATTTAGCTTTGCATGGCATAGCTATTTTCCTGCCAAAACAGAAATTGCTAAAATTTCGGGATTAGACAATACAACTTATATTGATCAATTGAATAACAATAAAGTTCAGAATCAATTTGAGCAACAGATTGAGTTTAAATCAGAATTAGATCGCATTTATCCTCTAACAAGGGGGCAGGTTGTTTTAGAACAAGACACGCAGCACCAGATTTTTATTCGTAGTACTGCAAAAAGTGCAATTATCTGGAATCCTTGGATAGATAAATCGAGGCGTATTCTTGATATTCGAGATGATGCTTGGCAAGATTTCGTTTGTATTGAGTGCGGGCAAATTGCATCAGAGAAAGTATTTTTAAAAGTGGGAGAAATGATCCAATTTGAACTATGTATAGAGTAAATGGGAAGCCTTCGCGCAGTAAAGCCATCTAGATTGAGGCCAACGGATAGTACTCAAGTGAATATGTAGCTAAAGTTGCATATATTTCATTCAATAAAAAGTATAAGTTGATACAGTATTGTTAAGTGAATAAGACCATGAACCTGATTGCCTATGAAGCTCATTTTTGGGAGCTTTACCAAGACTTTGAGCGCTATTATCTGAGTATTGCCATTGATATGAGTTCGGTTGTGTCTTGTTGGGACTTGGTTTTGACGCAAGAAGAAATTTTGCAATATGAACATCGTGGCCGAGTCAGTATTCAGGAATTGGCCAAGTGCATCATAGAAGCCGCCTATAAAGGTGATTTTTCTAGCATAGAATCTCGTTTAGCCAAGCCTTATGAACGACAAGCGATGCAATTGGTCTTTAGAAACTGGATGAAAAGCACTCAAGTTTAGCAGTAAGCTAAATTTATTTTCTATTATGGTGGGTGGGCTTAATTCTTTTTAAGAAAGGCCTGACTGAGCTGATGGAGTAGCATCTGGCTTACAGCATCCTGCTGTTGCTGGATGAGTTGTTTGATTTGGTCGATCTGTGGCTTCTCTTGAGGAATGATGATGTCCTGATCTATTTCTAGTTCAGAGATAGCATTTGGCTGTTCTGCGACTAAGTTAGAGGATGGATGTTCAGCATGCCAAAGCTGTGTTTCAAGTGACATGATGTACTTATATTCATCGGTATTTGGGTTAAACCGCTTATAAAGCCTTAAGTCTTGCATCGCATCTTGACGGCTTCGGTGTGGTGTATCTGTTTCGGTTTTTAGCCATTCAGATATCACGGGGTGAATTTCATGTTGCATCTGTTGGTAATAAACCCAGTCACTGAGTAGAGCATGGTCTATGTCCGAGACATAAGGATTATTCTGTTGTAGCAGTTGCTGTAAATGTTCTAAGACCAAAATTTCCTGCTGCTGTAAGGCATAACGTGCTTCTGTGTTGATCTGTTGATATTCTTCTACGGGAATTTCAGAGAAATATTGTTGATCGACAAAGGCATCGACAATATGTGTCTGGAACAGGTCATTCCATTGCTCTAGCGCATGTATTTCTAATTGCTGTAGTTCTTTAAAGCCTTTACTTTGATAATGATTTAACTTGATACGCTGAATATTTTGCTGATTAAGCTCAATTTTCTGTTTGATATACTCAGCATAGGCGCCTTGCTGTTTGGGGCTGACAGGGATTAGCACATCGACCAAAAGTAATTGTTGTTGCTGTTTGTATTTCAACCAATCTTGAGTGCGTTGGGTTTCTTTGTACTCTTTAGAGAAAAAATGGGTCAAATGTGGTGTCGTTTTTTCAGGCATTACAAAATGCATCACGCCAAAAACTATGATTGCTAAACAGACCACCACAAGAATGACTTTTTTCATTATAGAAATGTTTTTCTGTGTTTATTATTTGTAGATGTTAGCTCAAAAATGAGAAATAGTTAATATTTTTTCATCAAACTATTAAGTATGTATGGGAGAAATGGAAAACTCCCCATGACCTAGAATATTAACTTTATATAAGGCATTAAAGCCCTCAGCATGTTGTGGCTGCTCAAATTTTTTATAAGTGGCACGAACACCGACATCGGGAATGCAAGCTTTACCTTCGCGTAAGCGATTACGTTGTAGAGCACTACTGAGTTCAGTTTCGAAACAATAGCCAATGATCTCGAAGCCTGCGTCCTTTGCCCTTTGAATATAGCGGGCTCGGTCAGCGATGGTTGGGTTGGTATTATCAATCACCATTTTGGTTTTTGAGGCCAGTCCTGCTTCAAACATGATCTTTTCACGATGCCTTGTTTTCAGCATGTCGAGGTTGATGCGTAAATGGCTATGGGCCAAATTTAGCAGATAATAGCTCGATTTTCCTGAAGCTTGGATGCCCATAAAAATAATCAGTTGCATATGTGATTTAAATACTCGCTGTGCGAGAAAGCCTTTGAATAATTTTCTCTCCTTATTGTTAAAGTCGCAAGACTTAAAATAATTTAAGACTGCTTTTCAGCTGCTGCATCGTTGTCCGCTTGTTGAGGAATCATCATAGAAGCCAGTTTCAGCATTTCGGATTGGATTGTGCCCATTTGTTGTTGAATTTTTTTAAAATCCACTTGGCTGAAATCCACTTGTCCATTTAAAAATGGTGAAGCCAAAACTTGTTGGTTCGCGGAGAGTAAAGTATTACGAATATCGTTAATTTCTTGAGTTTTGAGGTTAAGGCTGTTCAAAGCAGCATTAAACCCAGTCAATTGTTTTTGTAAGGCAGAGGCTGCCTGTTGCAATTGTTGTTGATCGTGCTGATCAATTGCGGTTTGTAGATCGTTTTGGGTTTCTTGAAGCTGGGTGACATATTCTCCTGCTTTTAATTGCAGATCTGCTACATCACGGACGATATACAGCATGCTCCCTGTTTTGAGTTCAGGT
This sequence comes from Acinetobacter sp. WCHAc060042, assembly GCF_003231195.1. NCBI lineage: Bacteria > Pseudomonadati > Pseudomonadota > Gammaproteobacteria > Moraxellales > Moraxellaceae > Acinetobacter > Acinetobacter sp. WCHAc060042. The sequence continues at coordinate 10,733 of NZ_QKVN01000056.1, read as the reverse complement.
TTTTCAGTGTTTTGCACATGTGCTATTGAGCGCTGATCAGCGTTTTCAGTTTGAATATTTTGCTGGTTTGGTTCGGCTGCTTGTTCACAGCCAATCAGCAAAATGCCCGAACTAAACAAAGCAAAAGGGAGAATTAAGTTTTGTAAAAATTTTTTCATCATCAAATCAATATTGCGGCTATCTATTTTTAATATAGAGGCAAAATGTGCAGATAAAATAGAGTGTTTCAAAGTCATAACAAAACTATTTGAGAAGCTAAAAAAAAGAGTGCCGTGGCACTCTTTCTTCTGATTCGATATCAGCAGATAACTTAACCTGCAATAATTTTGATAATGGCATGTGTACGAATATCTGTCAGTACATAGTCGCCATTCACTTTAATCCATTGTTGGTTTTTACCTGGTTTGCTCAATTTTTTAAACTTTTTATGGTCGACTTTGTAGCCTTGACCACGGTATTGAGTTGGGACGGGATTGCCTGGCTTCCAAGATGCTGATGGTCTTGGTGCTTTATCGTGGTTTGGTTTTTGTTGACCTGGTTGCTGTGCAGCTTGTGGAGCAGGTTTATGCTCGTCAGCATGATGGTTAGATGCATCTTTATGTGCATCATTGTGATTTGGCGCATCATTGTGATTTTGTGTTGCATGCTCTGCGTTGTTACGTTGATCTTGTGGAGCAGCAAATGCAGGAGCAGCAACTAATGCAGTTGAGAATGAAAAAATTACAGCTTTAATTAAACGATTCATAATTGACCTTTTTAAATATTGTATGCGTTGATGGCGTAAGTTACAGAGGCAATAATGCAATATTACGCAGCTTTAACTGGTTTTTTTTCGCCAGTTTTGTGTTGCGGTTGTGTGTGGTTCTGAGGTGTAACTTTCTTGCTTGTTGCCTTTTTAGGTGTTTCTTTTTTCTTTTGTACAGCTGGTGTTGGTGTCTTAGATTGCTTTTTTACAGCTACTGGCTTACTTGCGTCAGATGCTTTATGTACGTGCTGTTGAGTTGCTGCTTGAGTTTTAGCAGGTTGCTGTTCTGCTTGTGCTGCAAAAACAGGTGCAGCGACTAATGCTGTGGATAATGAGAGAATAACTGCTTGCACCAAATGTTTCATAATCGACCTTTCAATTCATATCTGTCTTGTTCTGATGTTGCTATTACAACAGTAAGTGTTCGAGTTAATTTGGATTTTATGTTGTATAAAGTTTAAAACTGTGGAGGAATAAAGGAGACGAATGAAAAGTAGGTCAGAAAGTAAGAATCTCACTTTCTGAGCATATGAGCTGTTTTTACTTTAATAGTTCAGCATTGATTGCATCGACGATACGAGGATCATTGGCTGTAATATCGGGTGCGAAGCGCGCAACCACTTCTCCATTTTTATTGATTAAGAATTTTTCAAAGTTCCACAGTACCTCAGGTGGTTCATTTGGTGTTAAACCGTAGTCAACTAAGTCTTTCCACCATGGACCTTCTCCAATACGTTCAGGAATGGCTTGGGTCAGAGTTTGGTATAGCGGATGTTTGTCATCGCCTGCAACTGAGATTTTTGAGAAGAGTGGAAAATCAACTTGGTAATTGAGTGAGCAAAATTCTTGAATTTCAGTATCTGAACCAGGCTCTTGTGCTAAGAAATCATTAGCAGGGAAGCCTAAAATTTCTAGACCTTGAGATTTTTTGTCTTGGTAGAGTTTTTCTAAACCTTCGTATTGTGGTGTCAGTCCACATTTAGATGCAACATTCACCACCAGTAGCACTTTACCTTGGTACTGGTTTAGGTTGATGTTTTCACCCTGAATGGTTTTGACTGGAATGTTATAAATCGAAGTGCTCATTTGAGTGTCCTTATATAAAGTCTATTTTATTGTGTTGTAAGCGTTCGCCAAAGTCACGTCAATTTGATGTCTCATCACAACAAAAAGCAAGCCGAAGCTTGCTTTAATGTTGTGCTTTAAGGTTAAGGAGCATGAGCTGCTTTGACTTTGGCTTCTAAAGCCGTGACATCAGCCATGATGGTTTTCTGTAGTTCCATGGCTTTGTTTTGAAGCTCGGTAATTTTTGCACTATCTGGCTTTGTTTCAATACTCTCTTTAGTCAGCACAATGCCAAGGTTATTGGCATCCTGCATTTTTTTACGTAAGGCATCCACCTCAGTACTTTTTAAAGTTAAAGCGTCAAGCTCATCATTAAATTGTTTGACATAGGTTTCTGTTTTTTCAAGCACTGCTTTAAGTTGTGTCGAATCTTTCTTTTCGACAACTGCGGCAACTTCTTTTTGGAATGCTGTGGCTTCCTGTGCTTTTGCATTTGATAAGGTTTCTACGGCCAATAAATCGGCTTGAATATCAGCAATGTTATTATTGCTATGATTAGCAACGACGGTGGTTGCCTCGGTGGAGGTTGTTTCAGATGCAGACGTTGTTTGTTCAACGGCCGGTTCAGTTCCTTTCTTTTCACATGCGGCCAAAGATAGCGTGGCCAAACAGACTGTGGTTAAAAGTAACTTTTTCATAAGAACATCCTTCTATCGGGAAATATGCTTGGTATCTGCCAAAGTCGCAGTGCAATGACAAATCTATTCAGAATGCGTTTCTCATACGCTATAAATAAAATGCAGAGATGGCCGAATGCGTTCTATGGTGTTTTTGTAGAGTTGGAACGTAGAAAGTGATGACTGTAATCTGTTTTGCACTTATGATTAACACTAATACTTTGTTTTTTATTGATTTTAAATCTAAAAAATAAATGTATCAATTATGTTGAATACCCAAATGATATTCGAATAAACTGAAAAAATGCTTTAACATTCATCTAAATTTTGCATACAAAAGTTGAACTGGATTAGGCATGAGTACTACACAACAACGAATGTATTGGGCTTTGAGTTTACCCATCATTGCTGTACTGATTTGGTCAATCAATATTGTGGTCACGCGTTATGTGGCAGATTTTATTTCACCTGTGAGTATTAGCTTTTATCGTTGGTTCTTTGCTTTTATCCTTTTAACTCCTTTTGCACTCATTCCTTTATGTCGTAAATGGGTATTGATCCGAGGACATATTTGGCAACTCGCGGTATTGAGCGCATTTGGTCTAGTGTTGTATCAGGGCTTAGCTTATACGGCTGCCCATTATACCACTGCGACTAATATGGGGCTGATTAATGCCTTTATTCCGATCTTTACCATTTTTGTTTCATTGTTGATTTTAAAAGATATTCCAAATCGCTTTGCGATTATTGGCAGTATTCTCTCTTTTGCTGGTTTGGTCTATATCATTGGGCAGGGCAATCTGGCGGGCTTAGTTCAGTCTGGCGGACACTTTGGTGATGTCTTGATGGTGGTTGCTGTCTTTTTCTATGCCTTTTATGGCGTGTTTTTAAAGAAATGGCAATTACAGATTCCACTCATGTTGAGCCTTTATGTCCAAATCTTTTTTGCGCTGCTTTATCATTTACCATTTATTGCATATTTCGGACTGGATTCAATCAATAGTCAAAATGCAGCGAGTGTACTATATGCCAGCATCTTTCCTTCATTGGTGGCACCGATGGTTTGGATGCTTGCAATTACGCGTTTAGGGCCAAACCGAACCAGCATTTTTATGAACTTGATGCCTGTTTTTACTGCAGTAATTGCATTTTTCTGGTTAAAAGAAGCGTGGACGGTCTATCATACTGTTGGTGGTATAGTGATCATCTTGGGTATTTTACTCGCACAGCGAAAAACGCTACAAAAGGTTTCTACTTTGACGGGTCATTTAGATTAAAAGGTTGAAAAATGTACAAACAGATGTATTTTGAATAGAATAATTCATTCATTTTTTTATTTGTAATAGTATTTTTAGATTAAGCATGTTCTTTAATATGCCTAAAAAATCATTAAAAATAGACAGATAATTTTAATTATCTTTCAATTATTCAGATTAATCATGCTTTTAGACGGATGATTAATACAAAAAATCTATTTGTTAGAAGTTACATTTTGCTACATAATACGCGCACTGCGAAACGATGATGCTTTTAAACAGTGCATTTGCTTTTGCTCAACGGTTTTCAGACCCTCTGGATGTGATTACACATCCTTTTTTATGCTCAGCCATCCCTATATGGCTGAGCTTTTTTTTGTCTATTTTTCCTATAAATTTTGATAAGAAGCCTATTTTTAGGCACGAACCACTTCACCAGTTTCTGCATCAAGTATGCGACTTGGTTCTTTGCTTAGTCCTAAGTCACCATTTAGATAACTCACCTGTTGGGCAAAATATTGGCTTGCATCTTGTAATGAGCGTGCAGGATCGAGTCCAGCAGGATTGGCGCTGGTGGAAACAATAAAGCCCTGAAAAGCATTGCACAGGGCAACGCAAATGGGATGTGTGGTGACGCGAACCGCAACTTTAGGATGATTGCCTTTAATCCATGTCGGAATATGTTCATTTGCAGGCAAGAGCCATGTGGTTGCACGTTCAGATGGACTACGATGACTCCAGCTATCAATAACTTGCTGGCGAATAGTAGGATCTAGGTGTTCTAAAAGCGGTTCAACTTGAGAAATTTGCCCAGCCAGTAAAATGACACCTTTTTCTATAGGACGCTGTTTAATCCGTAGAATGTCCAAAAATGCCTGTTCGTTATAAGGATCACAGCCTAAACCCCATACTGCTTCTGTTGGATATGCTAAAACTTGACCATGTTTTAAACATTGCGCCGCTTCAGTCACAGAGGTGGTAATCATTACACGTGGTACCTTTTATTGGGGAAAGAGGGACTATTGTGAACTTTATTGGTGAGAACGGCAACGCAGATAATTTCCAGCCTGTTGTTGTGCAAGTCCCAAAATTTCCAGTTCCATCAATTGACTGGTGAGTGTGGCAATATCCACCCCAAGTTTAAAATTGAGCTGATCCATATTCTGTCCAACCCAATCCAGTTGATTATAGAGCTCAAGTAAATCGGGGGGAATTTCAAGATCTGCATTTTCATGCAGTCCATTTGCTTGAGATTGGCTATGCCACTGGGTAGGGAGCGCTAAATCTTCAATGACCTGTTCAGGATGATCAACCAAAATAGCTCCTTCACGAATCAATTGATGGCAACCTTGATGGTGTTCACTGTAAATATGCCCCGGAATGGCAAAAATGGTTTTCCCTTGCTCTGCGGCTCTTTGTGCGGTTCCTAGAGAGCCACTTTTTAAGGCTGCTTCTGCAATGACAACCCCTAGACTCAGTGCACTGACGATACGATTCCGCCGTGGAAAATTACGCTGTAAAGGTGGGGTGCCGGGCAGAAACTCTGTAATAATGCAGCCATTATTTTCTAATATTTGTGTGCGGAGCGTTTGATGTTGGGAGGGGTAAGTGAGATCTAAGCCTGTACCTATCACCGCAATTGTACGTTGATGTTTTAATCCACCCTGATGCGCCGCAGCATCAATGCCCTCAGCTAAGCCACTGGTAATGTAAAAGCCTTTTTCTGCCAAGTAATAAGCAAAGTCATACGCGATTTGCTTACCTTGGGGGCTCGGCTTACGACTACCGACGATAGCAACTTGAGCTTGCATTAAGTTTTGTAGATTACCCTGACCAAACAAGACTGGCGGCCGATCTGCATAAGGGAGTAGTTGAGAGGGGTAATTGCTTTCGGTTTCTAGCAAGATAAAATCACAACTGGTTTGAATGTTATGCAGTACACTTTGCAATCTGTTTTGTCCAGCAGGCGTTTGTAGCTCTGCTACACGTTGCAGGTGGCTTTTGTGCAAACCGAGTTTGGACCAAGTATTGAGATGAGCTGGAGCAACGGCTTCACTGCTTGAGCCAAAATGAAGTTGTAATTTTTGAAAGCTCGATAAAGAATGCTGAACTAAATACCACAGGGTGATTGTTGCAATCTGTTCATGTGATAATGAGTTCAGCATATATGTACCTTAAAGCAACGGATTATTCATCCACAACCGATGGATAAATATGAGCGCCCAAGTTCATTGGTAACTCACTGTCGAGTACATAAGCATAACTAACGCGGTCAAAGGTTTTGAATACCATGATGTTGCCAATACGCTCAGTTGGAAGCGTAAGTTTTTCATTGGTCTTCGGATCACGGATTTCTTGACCCTTTTGGCTGACCGCGAACACATAGCCTGATTGAACGCCATCCATTGTGCCACGGTCAATGGTTACAACTGAATGCTTCGCTGCCAAACCAATCGAACCTTGAACCCGAATCACTTGACCGCCACCAGTGACATCTTGTGCATGTGTTGGGTAGAACAAGGTTGGAAGCATGGCATCATATTCAGGTAGGACACGATAACCACGACGGACTTCAGAATTATATGAGTCTGTAATTTCTAAAGTTGACATGTCATTTTCACCACGGATGGCAATGGCTGAACCAACCTGAGTCAACTCTAAACCTAGATTTTGTTTTTTACCTTCTGCATCCGTCACAATATACGGTTCGCCTTCACGGTAAATCGCGTAGCGCTGACCGACTTGAATGCCTTGACCACGTGCATAAACAGTTTGGCCTTTACCTGCAATGACTCGTTGATCTGCAGCACCGACAATATATGGTGTATCTTTTAATGATTCTTCAGGCAGAATAGTACTGTGTTCTAGCCAGTTCTTAATATATTCAAGTGGAATCACTGGAATTGCATTGTTTAATGATTCAACGCGAGCTTGTGGTTGAAGTTTGGTGCCACCTGCATAACGACGAATAATCCCTTCACAGCCATCGCCTTCGTCTTTGCCAATGATTGGGCGACCTTCATAGGTACACATCAGCAAGCGGTCACCTGGGAAAATCCAGTGCGGGTTTTTAACATGTTTATTACTTGCCCAAATTTCAGGCCAGCGGACAGGATTATTGAGAAAACGTTTAGAAATATCCCACAAGGTATCGCCTTTTTTCACCACATAAACATTCGGTGCATTGGCTTTTAGAGCAGGTGGATTGGTATTTCGAGCAGGTGCTGCATGTGCTGTAGAAATAACGCTTGCGCCAACGCTTACACAAATGGCAAGAGCTAGTATGTGTTGCTTAAACCCCAAGGCACTAAAAGATGGCATGCCCATAAAAACCTTTTTCATTATCATAATTCCTAAAATTATGTATGTAGTTGCGTTATAATAACGATATTACACACATTTTTTTGATCAAGCATTCCCTTCATTTGGTTTTTTGATCAATGGCATAATTGAGGACGCAGTATGGCCTTATTACCTATTTTAAGTTTTCCTGATCCCCGTCTTCGTACCATTGCAGAACCCGTCGAAGAAGTTACTGATGAAATTCGTCAGCTGGCTACAGATATGTTTGAAACCATGTATGAAGCGCCAGGCATTGGACTTGCCGCGACACAAGTTGATCGTCATATTCAGTTAATTGTCATGGACTTGTCTGAACATAAAGACCAACCTTTGGTATTCATTAACCCCAAAGTCACCCCATTGACTGAAGAAACACAGCCCTATGAAGAAGGCTGTCTATCAGTTCCTCAAATATACGATAAAGTTGCGCGTCCGTCACGTGTAAAGATCGAAGCAATTAACCTTGAAGGTCAAGCATTTGAGGTCGAAGCTGACGGACTTCTCGCTGTTTGCATTCAACATGAAATGGATCACTTAAATGGCAAATTGTTTGTCGATTATCTGTCGCCGCTGAAGCGTCAACGTGCACGGGAAAAAGTGGAAAAAATCACGCGTCAACGTCAAAAAGACAAAGTAGCCGTAAAACGTTAATTTTTCCTAAATTTCATAAACAAAGCCCAATTTTGATTGGGCTTTGTTATATACTTCCCGCGTCCTCAACTCAGGTGGAATGGATTGTTCTTTAGAGCTGCGTTGCTACTGTCTTGTGTAGCCGTGTTTTTACAGATTGCTGTTTTTTTACAGCCTTTGCTTCCGACGCAATATCAAATTGCGCCGGTCTGTGAAACCATTACGCGTGCGCTTTTACTCAAGCCAGTTGAACATCTCAGTTCTCATGCTGAAAAGCATTCCACGCATCATCATGATATGCAGACTCAGCATGAACTCAGTTCACAACATGCTGAACACAATCATCATGATGCCAGTCATCAATGCCAATACTGTACGGTGTACGGTAATTTAGTCTTACCGCCCGATTTAGAGTTGAAATCGGTACTCGATCGTATTCAAGTCCGTTTAGTTGCATTTCAAAAAGCCTTTGTGCATGTTTGGTTTGCGCTACAACAACTTTTCTTACTGCCTCAAGGGCGAGCACCGCCACTGTTTGTATAAACCTAGACATTTATTTTTCGGGTCTTAACGGACTCTAGCCTAGTTGTATTTATAGATTTAGTGAGAATAAAAATGGCTCAGCCTACATTCTTTTTACAGCCTCTTGCGGCTGCGATTTCTCTTGCTTGTTTTTCAAGTGTCGTATTTGCCACAGAGACAGACAGTGCGCATATTTTAGCGCCGATTGTGGTGACGGCTCAGCAGGGCAATGATGCCAATGGTCTCATTGTACATGCCGATCCGAAGCAACCCACGCAGCCAATTCCTGCAGTTGACGGTGCAGCCTACCTACAAAGTATTGTCGGTTTTAACCAGATCAAAAATGGCGGTGCGAATGGCGATGTCACCTTCCGTGGTATGTTTGGTTCCCGTATTAAAATCCTCACCGATGGTACGGAAAACCTAGGCGCATGCCCAAGCCGTATGGATAATCCAACGTCGTATGTTTCTCCTGAAAGCTATGACAAAATCACGGTCGTAAAAGGGCCGCAAACTGTTCAGTATGCGCATACTGGTTCAGCCGCAACTGTTATTTTTGAACGTGAACCTGAACAGCTCACTTCGGCGAAACCTTATCGTGGACAAGCCAGTGTCATGCTTGGCTCTTATGGTCGTTTAGATCAAAATATTGAAGCTGCTGTTGGTGATGAAAAGAAATATGCACGTTTAAATGCTAACCGTTCGATTGCAGGCAGTTATCAAGATGGAGCGGGCGATACGGTTCCCTCGGATTGGGAAAAATGGAATGCAGACCTTGCATTAGGCTGGACTCCGAATGAAGACACATGGATAGAGCTAAAAGGTGGTAAAAGTGATGGTGAGGCTGTTTATGCTGGACGTAGCATGGATGGCTCTAAATTTGCCCGTGAAAGTCTAGGTTTGCATCTGCAAAAGAAAAATGTCAGCGAGGTGATTAAGAAGGTCGAAGCACAAGTTGACTATAGCTATAACGACCATGTTATGGATAATTTTCGTTTAAGAACGCCAGCAACAACGACTATGACGATGAATGGCATGAGTATGACTGTGCCAAATAAGATGGAGATGGAGGTGACACGTCGTACGTTGAATGCGCGTGCTGCAATGACTTCTGAATGGGACAAAGTCAGCCTGATGACAGGAATAGACTCACAGCGTAATAAGCATGGTGGCAATATGATTATGTATGCTATGCCGAGTATGAGCTCTCCCTTTAAAACCAATATGGAATTTGAGTCTTATGGGGCTTTTGGTGAGCTGAGTTATGCACTCAATGATCAGCATAAACTAGTGACAGGTGCACGTATTGATCAGGTCAAAATTGATGCTTTAGAACTGAGTGATGAACGTAAAGAAACCTTACCAAGTGGTTTTATTCGCATGGAAAATCAGCATCCTGAACATAATGCCAAATCGTATATCGGACTGGGTTATGTAGAGCGCGTTCCAGATTATTGGGAATTATTCAGTACAGCGCATGGCAACACAGGTACGTCAAAGCCGACATTTAACGATCTCGACACTGAAAAAACCTTACAGCTTGATATGGGCTATCAGCAAGAGCATGGTGCATTTAGTTTATGGACATCTGCATATACTGGTTTGATCAACGACTTTATTTTACTCAGTTATCATAACCATTCGACAGGACACGGGCATGGTTCATCTTTTAGTGCAGGTGCTAAAAATGTTGATGCAATAATTGCAGGTGCTGAAGCGGGTATGGGTTACCAATTTACTGATGCGATTCAAGCCGATATTAGTACCATGTATGCATGGGGAGAAATTATGGATAATAATGATCCACTTCCTCAGATTGCTCCTTTGGAAGGCCGTTTCAATCTAAGATACGTACAAGATAAGTATTCTTTAGGCTTATTGTGGCGTGCAGTAGCAAAGCAGGATCGAATTAATCTGAATAAAGGTAATATTGTCGGTTATGACATTGGTGAGAGCAAAGGGTTTAGTACACTTGCATTGAATGCAACCTATAAAGTGATGAAAGATGTTGATCTAGCTGTGGGAGTGGATAATGTGCTGAATAAAAATTACACAGAACATTTAAACAAGCTTGGAAGTTCGGGTTTTGGTTATGCTGCAACAGAACAATTTAACAATATAGGGCGTAATTATTGGGCACGTATCAGTATGAAGTTCTAAAGATATAGAGTAATCATCGCAACAGCCTGTCTAGAAATAGATGGGCTGTTTTGCTTTGTAAGTTAAAAAATGTTTGATAAAACAGCATGCTGAATAAAGATTCAACAGAAAGTGGCTGAGGAAACAGCAGTTTAAAGATAGAAATTGAGTTGATTTTTAAAATATATAATATAAAACAATATGTTAGGTTATAAAAAATGTATACCGTACAGGTTGAATTTAAGTGGCTATGAAAATTAGTTAAAATTTATAAAATAAATTTTATATAAATAACAATAACTTAAATTTATGTGAGTTTGAAAAGTAAACATGTGAAAATATTTATTCAGAATAAGT
>NZ_QKVN01000055.1:0-14702 GCF_003231195.1 Acinetobacter sp. WCHAc060042 | reverse complement strand
CTCTAACTATGGGACAGCAGTGTGATAGAGGTCACTTTTAAAATAATGAGGTGGAAGTTAAAAGTATGTGGATTAATAAGTACTGATGGTTGCCGTGAAGTGACGATAACTTTACATTGAGTAGGAATGTATCGCCTTACTTTTTAAGAATAAAAATGAATATAACCTGTATTGTTCTGATGATAGGCCGTTTTGCCATAGATAAATTAGTGGTTTGGAAGATAACAACCACGATCTTCTATTGTGGTTTTGCGACTTTTCAGGCCTTGTGGAGGGGAAATAGCAGTCATATATTTATATAACTGCTTATGGTATGCAGAGCGTTATTTCAAGAATTTACGGCTGACTAAGAACTGTTCTGTGGCATCTAAAAGTTTATCTGCATAGACTTCAAGTTTTGCTGTGAGCCAGCCCAAAACAAACCAATCACTGGCTTCAAGTTCTGTCTGTTGAATGTACGCAGCAGAAGTCGCTAAGATTTGATATTCATGTGCGGCTTGTTGGGCATCATTTAACGCTTTACTGTATTTCTGCAAATTTTTCACATCATAAATTGATGTTAAAATAGGAAAGCTAAACTTCAGTTCCTTAATTTTCTGTGCCAATACATCTAAGCTTTCAAAGTGGCTAATATCCGCAGCATTTAAGCTTTCTTGTAGCTGTCGATATTGGTTTTGCAGGGTGTTGTGTGCATAGGTTTTTAAATCTTGCTTTTGCACTTGATCATGTGAGCTTAAACTAAACGTTAATAATTCAAGATAATGATGCACGTTCTGCGTCGATTTAACTAAATTTCCAAGCTTTTCTTGAGCATATAATATGTCTTTAGCAAGATTTTCTGTCGTGGTTGGATTTTGTAAAAATGCACCTAAGGTATCTTGCATGTGTTGCAAATGCTGTAGTTGGTCGAATTGATGCTTAAATGCGCCCAGTTGCATTGCCCATTTATCAGAAATATTGCTATTCCAGTCTTTGAATAACGCTAGCGTTAGTTGTAAGTGCTCTAAAGCAGTTTGTGCTTGATCAATATGACTTTGCTCAGCAACACCTGCCGAAATTGCGGCAATATTGGGCAGTAAGTGCTGCATTTGCTGACCAATCAGCAAACTCAGGTTATGTGCCGCACTTTCTTTTTTTGATAAGACAAATTCCTTTTCAAAACGTGCTGGGCTAACGGTTTGCTCAAGTGCCAGTAAGTTACCCATTTCGGCTTTGCTACGAACATCTAACCACAGTTGATACTTCTTCACCCATTCAAAACTAAAAGCCAAAAGTGACTGCACAGAGCCTGATTTGAGTTCAAACTCTACTTCATGGATGGTCTGTTCTCGACCAGATGCACGAACTACACCGACATCCAAACAGACTTCAATTTCAGCATCTTCAAACTCAATAACGCGATAGGTACGTTGGATGTCCGTTTCAAAGGTGAGCTTTAACGCAGTTGCATCTGATCCTAAAGCTTGGGTTAAAATCTGTTGAGCTTCTGGAATAGCTTCATAAATACTGAGGTCGAGTTCAGGAGATGACTCTAACTCACCCAAATTGTGATTATGCTCAAAACGGTGTAAATGACTTTTACCTGCAGCTTTGAGTGTTTGAATCCAGCAAGTGCCTTCAAGACGCTGACGCAAAGCAGCGCCGTGTTGAGCCAAAAGGCGGTCAGGCGTATCAAAATACTTGGCTTGAAGTTGAATATTTTCAGATTTTTTAGGATCTAAAGCTTTAAGAAGGGCGGTACGTCGTGCTTCGCTAATCTGAAATTTTAATTCAATTTCAACCATGAAAAATTCCTAATTCGAGGGGCTAGGTCAGTGCCAAGCCTTTATGTATTTAGATGCATGATCTGTAGTTTGTTTTATGTGCGCTAAAGGCACACCAATGGACAACTGAATTGTAGCGAAAAAGAGACCGTATGTAAGACTTGACGACACAATAAAACAAAGTCGCAGTGTGAGATTGATCAAAAAACAATTCTGTTTTTAGTGGAAATGCTGCCAGAGGCGATGGCACTTTGCAGACTGCATATTTTCAGCTATGTTGATAGAAAAACATCAGGATGATGACAGATGAATGCTCAGGTTGAACCGAAACAAGAATACGACGCTGAACCTAATTTTCAGTTGCCGATTAAGGACTTTCAGCAGTTTTATCGTTTTTATCTAACAGAACACCGTAATATCATGAGCCGTCGGTTGCACGTCACGGGCAGTTCGATGGGGCTGTACTTTTTCTCTAAAGCCATACTTAAACGCAAACCACGTTATTTTGTCTACGGCTTAGTCTCTGGCTATGCCTGTGCGTGGGTAGGTCATTTTGTTTTTGAAAAAAATAAGCCAGCCAGTTTTAAACAGCCTGTGTATAGTTTTATCTCGGATTGGCGCATGTTCTTCGATGTGTTACGCGGAAACCTTAGCTTACAAGATCGTACTTTGGATAAAATCCAAGTGAGTGAAGTACTTTATGACCAAATGATGAAAATATTCGTCGCAACCCGAAATTAACAGTTGCAATGTTAAAGTGAATGTTCTAATAATGAAGTCGTTGTATATATTTTCATCTTATTGCAAATAGGCACATTTAGCTTATCTTTGCTTTGAGTTTTCCAAGCCTAGAGTGACCTTCTCTAGGCTTTTTTTATGTCATATTCAAATAAAATACGCGGCTTTTTAGCTTTTTATGATGTTGTTTGAACATCACTGGTTTAAAAAGCTAAAAAGCCGTTTAGATCGCTGCTCATCTCTTATTCTTGTTATGAAGTTGTTATTTTAATTTTGTTCTTGTTACCTTATGTATCCATTAAACTGCGAAAGCGTTGGGGTGGCTATCACTGATAATAGGTATTTTTAGACGGCACTTGTTTAGTCGCGACTTTTTTGTACAAAGCAGTATGTTTTCAATGTCAATTCATTAAGGTTAGATTGATTTTTAGCTTTATAATAGAACAACATAACCCAAAGGTAGAATTAAATGCGCGGTTTATATCTAATTACAAATGATGATCCATTAGAGCTACTTTTGGCTAAGTTGGAGGGTGCGATGGCAACTGGTGAAATTGCGATTTTGCAATATCGTCGTAAGAAAGTACCCAAAGAACAGCAAGACTATGAAGTTGAGTACATGAAAGCTATGTGTGCTGAATATCGAGTTCCTTTTGTGATTAATGATGACTTGGAAATGGCGGTTAAGTACGGCGTTGGGGTGCATTTGGGACAAGATGATGGTGAAGTTGCTGAAGCTGTTGCCCGTTTGCCTCAAGGCGTGGTTATCGGTCGTACTTGTCTAAACTCGATTGAACTTGCTGAAAAAGCGATTGCTGAAGGGGCAACTTATGTGGCTTTTGGTGCAATATATGCAACTCATACCAAGCCAGAAGCAGGTCATATTGGTTTGGAGACTTTAAAAGAAGCCAAAGCCAGATTGAATGTGCCCATTTGTGCAATTGGCGGTTTAACAGTTGAAAATTCAAGTGAAGTGATTGATGCGGGTGCCGACCTTTGCGCAGTGATTAGTGATATATTAGGTCGATCAATGTCTGCGATTCCCGATCGTATTGAACAGTGGGCTGATTTATTTGCATCTAAAGCTTAAGTGTTTTAGATGTCTTTTTATTTTTTGAGTTGAGTAATTTCATGAGCTTATCTCCAAAGCAAGAACAATTGTTTAAACAAGCTAGCAAACATATTCCAGGTGGTGTGAACTCACCTGTACGTGCCTTTAATAGTGTAGGTGGAACGCCTGTCTTTATTGAAAAGGCGCAAGGTGCGTATTTGTATGATGTGGATGGTAAACGCTATGTGGACTACGTAGGCTCATGGGGACCAATGATTTTAGGTCATGCTCATCCTGAAATTATTAAAGCTGTACAAAGTGCTGCGGTAGATGGTTTAAGTTTTGGTGCACCTACTGTACATGAAACGACTTTGGCCGACATTATTTGCGAAATTATGCCGTCAATTGAGTTGGTACGTATGACCAATTCAGGTACTGAAGCAACTATGACTGCGATTCGTCTTGCGCGAGGCTACACAGGTCGTGACAAGATTGTCAAATTTGAAGGCTGTTACCACGGTCATTCAGACTCGTTATTGGTCAAAGCGGGTTCAGGCTTGTTAACCAATGGTGAGGGGGAAGCCACCTCAGCGGGCGTTCCTGCTGACTTTGCCAAACATACGCTCACACTTCCGTATAACGATATTGCAACCTTAAAAGAGTACTTTGCTAAGTTTGGTTCCGAGATTGCAGGGGTGATTGTTGAACCTGTAGCAGGAAACATGAACCTTGTGAAACCAATTGATGGATTCTTGCAAGCGATTCGTGATGTGTGTGATGAATATGGTTCTGTTTTTATCATTGATGAAGTGATGACAGGTTTCCGTGTTGGGCTAGGCGGTGCGCAAGCTCACTATGGCGTGACCCCAGATTTAACCACCTTGGGCAAAATTATTGGTGCAGGCTTACCTGTTGGTGCATTTGGCGGTAAACGAGAAGTGATGGAGTGTATTGCTCCACTGGGTAAAGTTTACCAAGCTGGAACATTGTCGGGGAATCCACTTGCAATGCGTGCAGGGATTGAGATGTTTAAGCACCTGCGCCAAGAGGGATTCTACGAAAAATTGACAGCGCAGCTAGAAAAACTTCTTGCTGGTTTACAAGTAGCGGCCAATGAAGCAGGTATTGCTTTTAAAACACAACAAGTAGGTGGTATGTTTGGTTTGTACTTTACCGATCAAGAAGACATTACCAGCTTCGACTCGATGCTCAAGTGCGATATCGACGCATTCCGTAAATTCTTCCATGGCATGTTAGACCGTGGCGTGAACCTTGCACCTTCAGCATTTGAAGCAGGTTTTATTTCTGCCGCACATACAGATGAAGACATTGAATTTACTCTTCAGGCCGCAAAAGATGTTTTTGCCAGCATGAAGTAAATTTTCAGTTCTATCATTATATAGCCCATCTTAATTGATGGGCTTTTTTGTATTAGGTATTTGGAGGAATGAAAAATGAAAATCAAACATTGTTTAACGTTGGTAGATGCTGAATTTATACTAAGTCATGCTTTTGATTATGCTCAGACGCATGAACTTAATGTAAGTATTGCTGTTGTAGATGAAACAGGAGTTTTACTGACAATGAAGCGAATGGATGGAGCATCGCCTATGACAGCAAATTTATGTATTGAAAAAGCCAAATGTTCAGCAATGAGTCGTCGCCCATCAAAGTTATTTGAAGACTTGATTCGATCTGGGCAGATGGGTTTTCTGAGCATGCAAAGCTTTTCGGGAATGCTCGAAGGTGGCGAACCGATTATGTATGAAGGGCAATTGGTTGGAGCAATCGGAGTATCAGGTGCAAAATCTTTTCAAGATGCTGAAATTGCGCAACATGCACTTTCTATATTTTTTGCACAGTTCAATTTCGAAACTTGAGGGCTTCAAAGTAGCTACAAAATATGGTTGAGTAAAATTCGCAAGGATGCGAGCAATTTTAAAATTCTAGTTGTGAACTAAATCACAATATAAAAAATGGATTATTAAAACAAGATTTTTTTTTAAATAAATAAATCATATATTTATATTAATATGTAAAAACAAAATACATATAATAAAAATTATTTTAAATATTACATGGGGTTTTTGTTACACGAAAAAACATTAATTTCGACTATTTTGGTTGGTGATATAAAAATTAAATAATTTTGAAATAAATAATATTCATTTTTATAAATACAACCAATATATTTGCATTTATATTTTCTGAGGCGTATTTTAACAGTTGGAAAATAATTCTTAGTTTTAACAAGAAGCCTAATAATAAAAGTGAGTCCATAATATGATTGAGTGGCTACAAGGTGAATTAAAACATAGTCCCGAAATTTTATTGTTTTTGTCTTTGGCAATAGGCTTTTGGATTGGTCAATTTCAATTTGGTAAGTTTCAATTTGGTGGTGTCGCAGGATCATTGCTGGTTGCAGTGATTCTCAGTTTGATTGGTGTCCCTGTTGATAATGGTGTGAAAGCCATTCTATTTGCCCTATTTATTTATGCGGTTGGGTTTGAAAGTGGGCCGCAATTCTTCAAATCTCTCGGACCCCAGTCGATTAAAGAAATATTACTGGCTGCCTTTATGGCCATTTGCGGACTTATCACCGTGCTTGCTATGGCAAAAATCTTTGATCTAGATAAAGGTTTGGCTGCAGGCTTAGCCGCTGGTGGTATGACACAGTCTGCCATTATTGGCACAGCAGGCGATGCTCTCTCGCGCTTAGATTTGCCAATGGCAGAGATTCAACGACTGCAAGCCAATGTCGCAATTGGCTATGCCGTGACTTATATTTTTGGTTCTCTAGGTGCGATTATTATTTGTGTGAACATCTTGCCGAAATTTATGGGGCGAGAAATTCATGATGATGCACTTAAAGCGCAGTCTGAGCGTTTAAAAGGTGCTTTTGAACTTGCTCCAGGTCAAGAACTGGCGATGCCAGAAATTGTAGGACGGATTTATAAAGTCCAACAAGCCTCTGGAAAAACAATTTCAGAATTAGAAGCCCAAAAATCAGGCATTACCATTGAGCGGCTTAAACGTAAAGATCAGTTTATTGATGTATCTCCTGAAATTACGTTACAAACAGATGATGTGGTTCTCATTGTCGGTCGCAGAGCAAGTGTTGTTTCTATTGCAGAGAATATTGGTTCAGAACTCCAATCGTCCCAAGGCATGGAAATGGTCATGGATACGACGGATGTCATTTTAAGAAATTCTAAATACATCAATCGAACACTAGGCGATGTCAAAGCCAAGACGCCTGATTATCTTAAACACGGTATTTATGTATTGGGCATTAAACGTCAAGACGAAACACAACTCTTAAATGATGAAACCATGTTGCGTCAAGGCGATGTGGTGACCGTATACGGAACCAAAAGTGATCTTGAGCGTTTAGTCAAAGAAGCAGGTAAGGCCTTACCAGAGAGCTTAAAAACAGACTGGATCTTCCATGGCGCGGGTTTAGTGGTGGGTCTATTAATTGGCTTATTCGTCGTGCGTATCGGTGATGTTCCTCTGACGCTTGGTGCTGGCGGTGGAGCACTTTTATCAGGTCTGTTGTTTGGTTGGTTACGTAGCCGAAATCAAGTTCATGGCAATATGCCTCTAGCCGCTTCGCAGTTACTTAAAGATTTAGGTCTTGCAGGATTTGTGGCTGCTGTTGGTTTACAGTCAGGCTTACAGGCCATTCAAACCATTAAAGACAGTGGCTTGTCATTATTTATGATTGGTGTGGTGGTCACCGTTGTGCCACTCATTCTTTCGATGCTTTTTGCACGTTATGTTCTGCGTTATGACAATGTCGCAGTCATGGCAGGTGCCTTAACTGGTTCACGCAGTGCAAACCCTGCATTTGGTGGAGTGCTTGATAAAGCAGGCAATTCAATTCCTACAGTTCCTTTTGCAATTACCTATGCATTGGCCAATGTTTTCCTCACCTTGCTGGGTCCACTGATTGTGGGTTTAGCTTAAAAATTGATGTTTAACAATAAATCTTTGGCTTCACTATAATTAAAGGAGACTTCCCATGGGGAACGTTGATTACTCAAAATACGCAAAACTAAGCCCATTTGAATTAAAAGATAAACTGATTGCACTCGCAGAAAGTCGAACTGATCGGATGATGCTGAACGCAGGTCGAGGAAACCCAAACTTCCTTGCAACTGTGCCTCGTAGGGCTTTTTTCCAGCTGGGTTTATTTTCTGCAACCGAATCTGAGTTTTCATTTTCATATATGCCAGAAGGGCTCGGGGGCTTTCCACGACCTGTAGGCTTGCAATCTCGTTTTGATAACTTTGTACTTGAAAATCGTGATAAGCCAGGCGTAGTGTTTTTAGGAAAAGCGATTTCTTACGTCCGAGACCAGCTGGGCTTAGATCCTGATGCATTTTTACTGGAAATGGTTGAAGGTATTTTGGGCTGTAATTATCCTGTTCCAGATCGGATGCTACGCCTCAGCGAAACCATCATTAAAGAATATGTGCTGCGTGAAATGGGCGTGCAAGGTATGCCAAAAGATGGCTTAGACCTGTTTGCCGTAGAGGGCGGAACAGCAGCAATGGCATATATCTTTAATTCACTTAAAGAAAATAAAATTATTGCTACGGGTGATCGAATTGCCATCGGTACCCCGATTTTTACCCCTTATTTAGAAATTCCAAAACTCAATGATTATCAGCTAGAAGAAGTATTGATTGAGGCAGATCCAAAACAAGGATGGCAATATCCAGAGTCAGAGCTTCGCAAACTAGAAGATCCATCAATTAAAGCTTTCTTCTTGGTGAATCCAAGTAATCCGCCTTCGGTCAAAATGAGTGATGAAGGCTTGGCGATTTTGGCAGATATTGTTAAAAAACGTCCTGATCTGATTATTTTGACCGATGATGTGTATGGAACATTTGCTGATAATTTCAAATCACTATTCGCCATTTGTCCAGACAACACCATTTTGGTTTATTCGTTCTCAAAATACTTTGGTGCGACAGGCTGGCGTCTTGGGGTCATCGCCATGACCAACAATAATATTTTGGATAAGAAGCTTACTGAATTATCTAAAAAAGACAAAAAAGAATTAGAAGAACGCTATTCATCACTTACGACTGACCCATCGAGTATCAAATTTATTGATCGTTTGGTGGCAGATAGTCGTAATGTGGCCTTAAATCACACCGCTGGACTGTCGACACCACAACAGGTTCAAATGGTTTTATTTGCGTTATTTAACTTAATGGATTCACGTCAAAGTTATAAAAAAGCAGTTAAATCTGTAGTGCGTGAGCGTGATGCAGCACTGTATCGACAACTGGGTGTTGATGTTCCTCAAGATCCAAATGCAGTCGATTACTATACACTGGTGAATTTGGAAAATACTTCGCGGACGCTTTATGGTGATGAGTTTGCAGACTGGGTTATGAAAAATAAAAACCCAACTGAATTACTTTTCCGTGTGGCGGATGAAACGGGCGTGGTTTTACTTCCAGGCTCGGGTTTTGGTGTACAACATCCTTCCGCACGCGCATCCTTGGCAAATCTGAATGAATTTCAATATGCAGCCATTGGTGATTCATTGCGACGCTTTGCGGAAGAGTCTTATCAGGAATATCTAAAATCTAAAAAGAAAAAGTAAGCTTGAATGGTGTGGATTAAACCAGTTGTAAAAAAGCCCATCTCATTTGATGGGCTTTTTTATATTGTTTTAGATGCAGAATAAAAAAGAGACGTTAGATAGATAGGAACGAAAGCTTTTCAATATGCGAAGAGTAGAAAATATATAATTCAGTATTTCTTTACTTAGTTGAATTTTTATATAAAGCAACTCATAGAACCGAAAGGCTATAATTCTCCTGAAATACTTGATAATCAATGTCTTGGATATATTTAATATACTTATTGCACTATAAAATGGATAGTTTAGGAGTAAGTATATAAAATCCATTAATCTCTATTTGCACAATTGGAACTTTCTGGGAACCTAGATGAAGTCACTTTTAGGGGACATGTTAATTACAAATTACGTTGATTAACTCTTGAATGTGAATCTCTAAGGTATCCAAAGTAGGGAGCGGTAAAATAGTATCTTTAAATATTAAAGGCAGTTCCGTACAGCCTAATATAATGGCATCAATATCATCTTCATCATGCATTCGTTGCACAATTTGGAGCATCTGTTTTTGTGTTTCAACGGAAACAACCCCATGCTCTAATTCGTTAGAAATTTTGTCTGCAATAAATAACTGCTCATCCGCGTGAGGCATTACAATATTTATTCCAGCTTCTACAAAAGGCTTTCTAAAAAATGCTGCTTGCATTGTAAACTGTGTTCCGAATAGCCCAATTTTTGCATAATTTTGACGTTGTGCTTCCTTTTTTGTCGCCTCTACAATACTTATTAAGGGTACTGTCGAATTTGCTTGAAGTTGATCAAAAACAATGTGAGGGGTGTTGCCTGTTAAGGCAATAATTTCTGCACCACCAGCAATGAGGCTATTAATTCCTTTCATTAAGTACGAAATCAGCCCATCAAAATCTTCATGCTCACAGAACGCTAAAACTTCAAATACATTTAGGCTTTCGATTGCTAAGTTGGGGAAGAATGTTGGTTCAACTTTTTCCTGTATGGAATAAACCAGTTTTTTATAATAAAGCAGGGTAGATTCGGGTCCTATACCACCAATTAATCCCAGTTTTTTCATTTTTGAGCCTCTAGTCGACGTTCTGTTGTGGTTTTTCCCGCGACACCCCAATTGTCCATTTCAACTTCATCAATAATGACCATCGTTGTTGCTGGATTTTTATTTAAAACGGTGACTAAGAGCTGAGTAATCCCGTCAATAATTTGCTTCTTTTGTTCAATCGTAGGCGCTTCATTTCCACCTGTCACTTTCACATTTACGAAAGGCATCGACATCCTCTACACATTATAAAATTAAGGTCTCGAATGTTAGAGGGTATTTTTCTTCAATAAAATTAAATAATATTGAGTAAATCGTTTAATTTTATTGAATCATGGAAATTAGCCAACTTAAAACACTTATTGTGCTTATTGAAACTGGAAGTATTACTGGTGCAGCCAAAAAGTTAAACCGAGTACCTTCCGCAATTACTATTCGCTTACAACAGCTTGAGGAGTATTTGGGAGTGTCACTTTTTATTCGAGAGAAAAAAAGTTTAGTTGCGACACCCAAAGCATTATTACTCTATCAATATGCAAAGCAAATCGTAGCACTGGCGTATGAAGCTGAAAATACAATCAAAGCTGATCAGCCTAGTGGGCCTTTACGAGTGGGGGCATTGGAAAGTATGGCGGCAACAAGATTACCCGAACCACTGGCTCAGTTATATTCGATTTATCCTGCAATTAAATTGGAACTAGTTACAGGTATACGCGATGGTTTATATCAATCTTTACTGGATGGCGAGTTAGATGTTGTTCTAATTGGAGATGCTCCTCAAAATCCACTGTTGAATCGTTCGCTCATTTATGATGAAGAACTTATAATTATTGCGCCTAAGGGGCATCCTAAAATTTTAATGCCGTCAGATGCTGAAAGTGCAACTATTCTTGCATTTAAAGAGGGTTGTTCTTATCGGGATCGACTTTTAAACTGGTATCAGTCCTTTAATATCACACCAAAAAGGATAGCTGAGGTTGCATCCTATCACGCATTTCTAGGTGGTGTAGCCGCGGGCATGGGGATTGCGATTATTCCTAAAACGATGTTAGATACTTTTCCAAATCAAGATTTATTGTCCGTACATTATATAGATTCAGCATTAGGATGCATCCAGATTGAATTAGTTTGGAGAAAAGAATTAATTTCTGCAAATATTCAAGCTTTAGAAAAGTGCCTCCTGAATAGGACGTAAATGATTGATTTAATCTTATTCTCGTATGAAACTTTTGGTGATCTTTTTTGCATATTTTATTGGTCAATCTTATGATGTTTCTATCATTTGAATAGAAACTATTGAATTCAAAAATAAAAATGGGGGAAGAATGGATAAATACTTACTGGTCGCCTTGGTGATTGGTGCATGTATACTTTTGGTGATTTACACTCAACTTGCACCAACAGGTGGGCAAAAAAACTTTAAGCAAATTGTGCAACAGGCATTTAGTCGTTATAAAGTGATTGAAAAAAATTACACCATTATGATTTGTGAGATCAACCATCGCAATGAACCAGAAGAGTTGGTCTTTATCCGTATTGACCCTGCTCAAAAGAAAAATTTGCGCACTTCAGGAAGAATGCTGATCGCCACCTATCCCAAAGCACCTTCAGTACGTGAAATGCGTAAAGACTTTAAAGGCTATGTCACTTAATTCATTAGCGTCGACGAGAGCTACTACGGCTGCGTCCACGTGCCATGCCACCTAAAGCATTGAGTACAGCAAGTTTGGTCATACTGCCCGAAGCATGCGCATGACAGATGGCAGCAGCAAGCGCATCGGCGGCATCTTGCTGTGGTTTGATGCTCAGGTTTAAAAGTTTCATCACCATCATTTGTACTTGTTCTTTGTCTGCAGCACCGTAACCGACCACAGACTGTTTAATTTGACGGGCTGTGTATTCGGCAACTTGTAAGTCTAGGTTTACTAGTGCAGCAATTGCGGCACCACGTGCTTGCCCGAGCTTCAGTGCAGAGTCAGGGTTTTGTGCCATAAAGACTTGTTCAACAGCAGCTTCAGTTGGACCATGAAATTTTACAATACGATCAATCCCTGCAAAAATACGCTTTAGACGCTCAGGCATTTCAGCTGTTTCAGTACGAATGGTGCCAGCATCGACAAAAATTAGTTTTTGACCTTCTTTTTGAATAATACCGTAGCCTGTGAGGCGAGAACCGGGGTCAATACCAATAATTAATGACATGCAAGCCCTTTAAAAAAAAATATATGCCCATATTGTTACATAAGCGGATGAAAAAAGCTTGATGTAGATTGAGCAGTTGATCATTGCACCTTATTCATTTTGTTGAGATTAGATTAATTTTCATGAAATTATTTCTTTTTATATTGGCTGGTGTCATTCTCGAAGTTTTCGTATGGATTGGCGTGGGCGACCTCGTTGGTAGTATGTGGTACGTATTCTTCTGGTTTATTGCTGCTTTCTTTATTGGCATGAGCCTGATTCGCAAGTACTCAGCAGGTTTAATGCCACAAATGCAGCAAATGCAAACAGGGCAGATGAGCGGTGATCCTGCACTAACCAGTAATCTACCTAAAATTATTGCAGGTTTTCTTTTATTGATTCCTGGTTTGCTAACGGACGTGCTAGCTGTGCTTTTACTTATCCCTGCGGTGCAAAAAGCCATGACAGGCGCATTGATGAAAGTGATGATGAAGCGTCAACAAACGATGATGGAAAAAATGATGGGCGGTATGATGGGAGATATGAATGGCATGGGCGGTAGTGCTCAAGGTCAAAACCCATTTGCAGACATCATGCGTCAGATGCAAGAAATGCAACAACAGCAGGGTGGTTCAGGCTACCGTGACTCGAGTATTATTGATGGTGAAGCACGAGAAGTAACGCCAGATGCGAAAAAAATTGAAATGAAAGATGTGAACAAATAATTTCATATTTAATCTTAAAGCCGAGTTCTAACTCGGCTTTTTTTATTGCTTTAAAATGTTGAGGTGTTGATGATTTAAAATAAATATAACAAACGATATAATTAATTTTTAAAATTATACTTCTTTTTATGTCATTGCTTTTCACGATTTGTGCTTTGCATTTTGTTGCACAGCTTAGTCCCGGTCCTGATGTTTTACTGATTGCCAAAAGTTCAGCTTCGACCACACAAAAAAATACGTTAAAAACTATCTTAGGTATTTCCGTTGGCATCGTGGTTTGGGTGGTTTTAACCTTGTTAGGTTTTACTGTACTCATCGACAAAATGCCATGGATTCAACAGCTATTGATGTTGGTTGGTGGAGTGTTTCTCGCACGTATGGGCTGGTTCATGTTGAAAACAGGCATCAACACAATACAGCAAGACGCAATGCTGGATGATGGTCAAAAACTGGCTACACCGAAGGCCAACCATTATTTCATGTCAGGTTTGCTGACGAACTTGTCCAACCCGAAAACGCTGATTTATTTTAGTAGTGTGTTTTCACTAGCCTTGAGTTCTAGCGCAAGTCCTTACTTAAAAATGCAGCTTGCGGTGATTATTCCAATTCAAACTTTTATGACTTTTGCATTGTTGATGATGCTTTTGTCATTACCTAAAATTAAGGCGGCTTATCAGCGTTCAGGAAGTTATATCGACATTTTTTCTGGTGGGTTGTTCCTGATTTTTGCTTTATGGCTTTGGTATGATGCTCTTGCAATCTACATCTAAGTTCTCTTTAAGTTCTTTAGATGATGGGATCTGTTCCAAGGTGGAGGCCTCGTCTTTTTTACTCTGTGTATAACGGTTAGGCTGCAATGTCGCTTCGGTATTTTCTGAGCCCTTATAGCTACGACTACGGTTGGCACGTTCGCGTAAACCGCCTTTTTTGATCAACTGAACCATTCTTTCTTCCTCATCGTTGCATCGTATTTTAATAAACAATCGCTAGAAAACTAAAGGGTTTTAAGCAAATATGATGGAATACGTCAAAAACTATTATGTTACAAAATGAAATTGTCATGATTGGGTGTTATAACAAGGAATTGTTTTTAATTCAGTTGATTAGTTTTACGGTGTAAGTTTTTGCTGACAGCATTTCAGGTTAATGGTACTTGTGCCTCAACAAATACTCACATAAGATAAATTAATCTAACATTCTGTGAGGCAGGGTGATGGACAATAAAAACAAGAAAGTAAGAAAACAAAGGGGGAAAGTTATGCTCTATCAATATCACTGCGCTTGTTGCGAAACAGTTGTCGCATCAACAGACAAAGACTGCCCAAACTGTGGATCACACAATATTAGAAGCCCTTTTGGATTTTGGATTTTCTGTATTGTTGCATGTTTAGCAGCGGCCATTATTGTTAAATCTGTACAAGTTTATTTGACGGATCGAAATAGTGAACCTACCGCTGTGACTTCACTTTTTGATGTGCTTAATCATGAAAATAAACCAAAGTAAGTGATGTTCAATGACTTCACGATTGAACTGATGGGCTATTTTCCATCAGTGAAAATAAAAAAACCCGCCAAG
>NZ_QKVN01000054.1:0-17298 GCF_003231195.1 Acinetobacter sp. WCHAc060042 | reverse complement strand
AGATCTTCCTTTTTAAACTACTCATGCAGGATCACTGCATGAGCACTTGGTTTTTAACTATGAATTAGTTTGGGCTTATAGTAATCGAAAGATTACTCGTCGTCACCTTTTTTACCGCCAGACTGGAATTTAGAAATGATGCCTTCAGCCACGTTACGTGGAGTTTCAGCATATTTAGCAAATTCCATAGAGTATGTTGCACGGCCTTGAGACATAGAACGCATTTGAGTCGCGTAACCAAACATCTCTGCAAGTGGAACTTCAGCTTTAATTGCTTTAGTACCGCCAGGCAAGTCATCCATACCTTGAACCATACCACGACGACGGTTTAAGTCACCCATGATATCGCCCATGTAGTCTTCTGGAGTTTCTACTTCAACTTTCATGATCGGCTCAAGCAAGATAGGATCTGCTTTCATAAAACCGTCACGGAATGCGTAAGAACCTGCCATTTTGAACGATAATTCGTCCGAATCGACATCGTGGTAAGAACCGTCAAATAATGTAGCTTTAATGCCAACAACTGGGTAACCAGCAAGGACACCATTCTTCATACGCTCTTGGATACCTTTATCCACAGCACCGAAGAATTCTTTAGGAACTACACCACCAACAACTTCTTCAGCGAACTCGTAGTCTTTACCAGCATCAGGATCCATTGGCTCTAAACGTACGTATACGTGACCGAATTTACCTTTACCACCAGTTTGACGTACGAATTTACCTTCTTGTTCAACTGACTTTTTAATCGTTTCACGGTAAGAAACCATTGGTTTACCAATGTTTGCTTCAACACCGAATTCACGTTTCATACGGTCAACAATGATGTCAAGGTGAAGCTCACCCATACCAGCAATAATTGTTTGACCTGACTCTTCGTCAGTACGAACGCGGAATGATGGATCTTCCTTAGCCAAACGACCTAAAGCAATTGACATTTTTTCTTGGTCAGCTTTAGTTTTTGGTTCAACAGCCAATGCAATTACTGGCTCTGGGAATTCCATACGCTCAAGTGTGATGACATTTTTCTCATCACAAAGTGTATCACCCGTAGTTACGTCTTTAAGACCTACACACGCAGCGATATCACCTGCACGAATTTCTTCAACGTCTTGACGATCGTTCGCGTGCATTTGCACGATACGGCCGATACGTTCACGTTTAGATTTAACTGGGTTATAAACAGAATCACCTTGTTTAAGAACACCAGAGTAAACACGTACGAAAGTTAAGTTACCTACGAATTTGTCGTTCATGATTTTGAACGCAAGTGCAGAGAACGGAGCTTCGTCAGATGCTTCACGAATCGCTTTAGTTTCAGCTTTGTCGTCAAGTACACCTTCAATCGCTTTAACTTCTGTAGGTGATGGTAAGAATTCAATTACTGCGTCCAACATACGTTGAACACCTTTGTTTTTGAACGCTGTACCACAAAGCATTGGTTGAATTTGACAAGCCAAAGTTTGAACACGTAGACCATTAACGATGTCTTCTTTAGAAAGATCACCTTCTTCTAGGTACTTGTCCATTAGCTCTTCAGAAGCTTCAGCAGCAGCTTCAACCATGTTTGTACGCCATTCTTCAGCAGAAGCTAGAAGTTCAGCTGGAATTTCACCGTACTCAAACTTCATACCTTGTGAAGCTTCATCCCAAATGATCGCTTTCATTTCGATCAAGTCGATTACGCCTTGGAAGTTTTCTTCAGCGCCAACAGGAATCACTACAGGTACTGGAGACGCGCCTAAACGAGTCTTCATTTGTTCAACAACACGGAAGAAGTTTGCACCTGTACGATCCATCTTGTTCACGAATGCTAAACGAGGTACTTGGTATTTGTTTGCTTGACGCCATACAGTTTCAGACTGAGGTTGTACACCACCTACAGCACAGTAAACCATACATGCACCATCAAGAACACGCATAGAACGCTCAACTTCAATTGTGAAGTCAACGTGTCCCGGTGTATCAATTACGTTGATACGGTGTTCAGGGAATTGCTTAGACATACCTGACCAGAATGTAGTCGTAGCAGCAGAAGTAATGGTAATACCACGTTCTTGCTCTTGCTCCATCCAGTCCATTGTTGCTGCACCATCGTGTACTTCACCAATTTTGTGAGATACACCTGTGTAGAACAAAATACGTTCTGTAGTTGTGGTTTTACCCGCATCAATGTGCGCAGAAATACCAATGTTACGATAACGAGAAATTGGGGTTTGACGAGCCATGATTTCTTGCATTCCTAAATTTTGTTGTTTAAAACAGGACGCTTTAAGCTGGCAGACAGCTTAAAGCGATTCGATGACAGTTTGGCGTAAACCAAGCTGTCACCCTCCTGAATAGGGGCTGTTTTAGTCGCTTAGAAGCGGTAGTGAGAGAATGCTTTGTTGGCTTCAGCCATACGATGCACGTCATCACGTTTTTTAACCGCTGCGCCTTTACCTTCAGCTGCATCAAGCAACTCACCAGCAAGACGTAAAGCCATAGTTTTTTCAGAACGCTTAGCAGCAGCATCTACTAACCAACGCATAGCTAGAGCAGTACGACGGGATGGGCGTACTTCCATAGGTACTTGATAAGTAGCACCACCAACACGGCGTGCTTTTACTTCAACCATAGGACGAACTTTTTCAAGAGTAGTCTCGAAAAATTCAACTGGGTCTACTTTGTTTTTTTCTTGAACGCGGTCTAAAGCACCGTAAACGATACTTTCAGCAATAGATTTTTTACCATCTTGCATTACGTGGTTCATGAATTTAGCGATTGTTTGGCTGCTGAACTTAGGATCCGGAAGGATTTCACGAGCAGCAACTACGCGACGTCTTGGCATTTTAAACTACCTATATATATGACACTTCAGGTTAATCCAGCCGTAGCACAAAGTGTCATGTGCTTTCGCTGGCCTTACTACACGTCGCTTGAATTTCACAAAATTAATGCAGAAATCAGACAAGCGAGACGATAAAGGATTGCAGTTCTAGCGAACTAAGAAGTTAATCTCGAAAGATTATTTCTTAGGACGTTTAGTACCGTATTTAGAACGAGACTGGTTACGATCTTTAACACCAGCACAGTCTAAAGAACCACGAACGGTATGGTAACGTACACCTGGTAAGTCTTTAACACGACCACCACGGATAAGAACAACACTGTGCTCTTGTAGGTTATGGCCTTCACCACCGATGTAGCTAGAAACTTCGAAACCAGAAGTTAAACGCACACGGCAAACTTTACGCATTGCTGAGTTCGGTTTTTTAGGTGTAGTTGTGTAAACACGTGTACAAACACCACGACGTTGTGGACAAGCCTTCAACGCAGGAACTTTAGATTTTTCAACTAAAGTCGTACGACCCTTACGGATCAACTGATTTGTTGTTGCCATTTGGCAATTCTCCCGTTAATAAAAAACCCAAAAAAAGACGACTTTTTGAGGGCATGCAATTGTAAGCTAAGACGCAAAAATGGTCAACATTTCAAACTACATGTAATGCTGACTACATCAGGACTTTTACAAATTTTCATCTATTTTAAGTAGTTTATTTTTTACTTGGCGCATTTCGTCTTTTTGTAACCTTTTTTTCAGTCGGCTCTACTGTAGGCTTCGCAGCAACTTTTGAAGCCGTATTGGGTTCATTTTGTACAAAAGACGCATTATTGTTTTGTGTGGTTTCTTCAGCCTCATCCATAGGATATAAATCTGCAAGATCTTCTTCCACTTGCAGGGCTGGCTGTTGCGGTGCAACAGCATCATGGGGTTCAACCATTTGATCTGCAAGCTGCTCTAGGCCTTGTTGAACGAGATCATCGGTTGGTGTTTGTGTGCCTTTGTCTGACTTCTTCTGAACTTTCACTTTAGCAATATTTTGATGACCATCCAATGCGATTTCAGTGCCCATATTTAAGCTCTCTGTTTCCGCATCTGTTGCACTGCGTTGAGCAAGCAATCGCGGTGATGCTTTAACTAAAAGCTCAAGTGAACGCTCATAAGCGGTCAAGGCACTTAGGCTATTGTCTTTTTGCTGAATGATATACTGGCGGGCTTGTGAAAAAATCAACTGCGCCTTTTGATGTGCATCATCCACTAAGCGCCAACTATAAGCGGCACTCACACTAGCACTGGCAATGGGTGAGAGCTTTGCTAGTTTATTGAGTAAGGATAGATTAGCAAGCGACTGCCCCCATTTCAGTTGACCATCGGCATTGGTCAACCATTTCTTCAAAGCTTCTGCATCATTGCTCGATCCCAACAACTGTTGTAACTGAGAAACATCATGGGTTTGCAAGGTACTCGAAATCGCTTTAATCGCCATCAATAAAGTTTGCTTTTCGGCAATTAAACCCAAATCAATTTGCTTAAAAATAAACTGTACGATGTCCTGATCAGACTCTTTATTTAAGTCAAAACCGTAAGAGCGCCCTACTTGATAGATCATTCGCAATGACATGACCAAAGAAGCAGGCACATCCACGGTTGAACCCACTAGACCTGTTGCCCCTGTCAATGCCCCCTGAACAATGGCAATGATCTTATTTTGTTCCGATAATGCCTGACTAATCCGCTTAGAACGGTCAACATCTTGGGTTAACATTTCAAGATCACGCACACCCGCTTCATCTAAAACAGCATCGACAGAACACATATTCGAACTAAATTGATTGAGCTGACCAAATAGATAATCAGCCGCTTTATCGGAAAGTTGTGGAGAAACAAAACTCGCCATACGGTTTGCTTTTGCATAATGTCGGCCTAATAGCTGACGTGATACCGTCGGTAGGTGCTCACGTAAAACATGTTGCGGGCGCTCATAAGTTTTACTTTTTGATTTTGTTTTTGGAGTCGTGGCATCTCCTGTTGGGCTATTTGTCAGTGTTGACACCGCATCTGGAGCCACTTGGTTTAAGAGATTTAAACCTGTATGACTGAGCTTTTTAGCCACTCCAAAGGCATTTGAAAAGAAACCACTGCGCTGTTTATTGTTTGAATCCGCCATTCCTTACCTCGTGCTTTATAATCTTTCATTTCTAGCTAAATACTAGGTGTAGTACGCATTTATCTCAATAACAATATGTGTCTTTTAGTAAAGTTGAAATGTGCTTTGCTTGATTTTAAGACAAGCTAAATTGGCATAGGATTTGCCATAAGAATTAAAAATTCTTTCTGCTATTATGATCTGCATTGAAAACATAAGAGTTGCAATTGGCTTAGAAATAAATTGTTGATTCATCTCTAAGCGCAACTCGGTAAAACCACCATATAAGGGATCTGTAAATGAAACGTGTAGTAATCACTGGCATGGGGATCAACTCATGTATCGGTAATACTTTGGAAGAAGTTACTCATGCATTACAAAACGGGATTTCTGGGACACGTTTTAACCCAACCTATGCTGAACTCAATTTTAAAAGTCATATCAGTGCTGCTGCTGAACAAGACTTTGATGGTATCGACCGTAAGCTAAAACGCTTTATGGGTGTTTGTGCTATGTATGCATATAACGCTGCGGTTGCTGCGGTTGAAAATGCAGGCTTAACAGCCGAGCAAATTGGTGGCAATCCACGCTATGGTATCGCAGGCGGTTCAGGTGGTGGTTCAACTGCATCTGTAGTTGAAATGAAAGAATTGTTAGACACCAAAGGCGCACGTAAAGTTGGTCCGTTCTTCGTACCACGTAATATGTCGAACACAATTACAGCAAACGTTGGTGTTGCTTTTAAAATGCAAGGTGTTGCACACACCATTACCAGCGCATGTGCAACCTCTGCTGATGCAATTGGTTATGCCTACAACCTGATTCAACTCGGCAAACAAGACTTAATGCTTGCAGGTGGCGGTGAGGAAGATCACTGGTCTCAAAGCTTGTTGTTTGATGCCATGGGTGCACTGTGCTCAAAGTACAATGACACACCAGAAACAGCGTCTCGTCCTTATTCTGCTGACCGTGACGGCTTCGTGATTGCTGGCGGTGGCGGTTTTGTGGTGCTTGAGTCTTTAGAGCATGCACAAGCACGTGGCGCCAACATTTTGGCTGAAGTCGTAGGTTATGCTGCAAACTCTGACGGTGCAGACATGGTTGCACCATCGGGTGAAGGTGCGACACGTTGTGTACTGATGGCACTTGAAGAAGCAAAACAGCACGGCGTCGACAAAATTGACTATGTGAATACGCATGGGACATCAACGCCTGCTGGTGATGTGACTGAGTTAAAAGCAATGGAACGTGCATTTGGCGAAGGTCAAGTTCCTCCACTGAGCTCAACTAAGTCAATGACAGGTCATAGCTTAGGTGCGGCAGGCGTACAAGAAGCGATCTACTCTGTTCTAATGATGCAAAATGACTTTATTGCACCCAACATCAACGTGACTGAACTGGATGAAGGTGCAAAACCATTTGATATCGTGCTTGAAAAACGTGACGCAAAATTGAATACTGTGATGAGTAACAGTTTCGGTTTTGGCGGCGTAAATGCATGTCTCATTTTCAAAAAATGGGAAAGCTAAGCCGCCCATTTTAGGGTGACTTGATGGATGCTCCTTCTGATGCTTTCTTGTGGGTAAAAGCATTACATATTATTGCCGTGGTGTGTTGGTTTGCTGCATTATTCTACCTACCACGGCTCTATGTTTACCATGCCATGAGTGATGATGCAGTCAGTCATCAACGTTTCGAGGTTATGGAACGTAAGTTGTACCGTGGCATTATGTGGCCGTCGATGATTGCAACACTGATCACGGCACATTTCTTGGTGGATTGGGGGGATGCAACACGCCACTACCATGAAGCCCTGTGGTTCTACCTCAAAGTCGGTTTGGTTGGACTGTTGGTGATTTACCACTTTGTTTGCGGTTATTACCGTAAGAAATTGATTGGTCATGCACACTACAAGTCACACAAATTTTGGCGCTTCTTTAATGAAATGCCAACCCTCATTTTATTTGCTGTGGTGATTTTAGTCGTGGTAAAACCGACATTTTAAAATCCCACAGTTAAAAAGCCCCGATTGATTCGGGGCTTTTTAATGTCTGTAAAAATCAACAGTACAACTCAAGATCCATGCTAAGACCGTATCCAAGATTGACGAATCTTCAAATTGAGCGGGGTCGAATAATATTTCTCAATCGCCCAACTCAAAATAAACACCGCGATAAAATAAACAGGCAACAACATCAACTTTTCAGCCGCTAAAGTGTCTTTTGGGAAATACACCACTTTCATTAAGCCAAGAATAATCAAATGAAACAGATACATTTCATAGCTACGCTGCCCAATCCAGACCAAACTCCGTGCCGCGTATGAGACAGGTTTAACTTCGGGATCTTGGGCAAAACACAATATGAGTAACGCCGTAAGTAGCGCAAATACGCTGATGCTCCAAGTACTCACCTCTTTGATGGGTGCGTAAAAATATAAAGCGGTCATCAGAAGCGTTGTTACTGCAACAATCATTTTTTGATTATAAATAGTTCCCTTGAAATACTGTGCATACATTGCGGTGAGGCAACCAATCGCAATTCCATCAAAGCTAGAGAAATAGTGATATAGATAAGCCCCACTTTCCTCTCCAAAATGCAGGGCACGAAAATACGGTGCATAAGCGATTATCGCGAGCAGCAAAACAATAAAGCCTTTGCCCCGACCAAGCCCTAAACACAGGACAGGAAAGGCTAAATAGAAGACTTCTTCAACCGATAAAGACCACAATACGCCCAAAGCATAGTTCACCCAACCGTATTCAATAATCAGTAGATTCATCCAGAAACTCAAAGCTGAAAGAACAGTCACAGCATAGGACACCTCTACGCCATTGGGCGACTGATTGATAAAGGGTTGTAATCCTAAACTTCCGAGCACACTGACCATCGCGACCAATAACACCAGACACGGCATGATTCGGGCAATACGACGGATATAAAAATCTTTCAGTTTAATCTGCGCCAAAGAACCACTGCGCTGTAAAGTATGCTGGGTAATCAAAAAACCCGAAATGACAAAAAATATGGTCACACCATAGTTGCCATTTCGGGCAATTAAGGTACTTAAGCTCTCGCCCCCAATGGGAATGCCGAGAACCGTATCGTGTAATTTATACGGAATATTGAAATGGTGAATCAGCACCAACAGGATGGACACGCCACGCAGGATGTCAATTTTATAATTACGCATAAATCATTGTTAAAATTTTAAAGTGCTTCATTAAAAGTGAAACCATCAGATTTAAATAGCTTTTATATATAAAATCATACAATGATCTAACACTGAATTAGAACCCATTGATTCAGCTCAAGCAAAAAGAAAGCCCTGCTTATGCAGGACTTTCTTTCAAATATCACAAGGACAGAATGAATTTAGCTCTTTACTGCGGAGTCTTACCGTTTTAAGTTTCCATTGCTGGAGTTCGTTTTGTTCCTTGCGAAGTTGTACTTCTCATTCGCCAAAAGAACCAAAAACATTTGTCATCCGCAAAACCTGTTCACTTTCTGTATTTAAAAAATTTTCTTTGCAAAAACAGTCCGCTTTAAATGCTAGACAGGTTGCGGATGACATTGTCACGTATCGAATAAAACTTCAAACTTAAAAAAGAAAATACCAGTCAGTTAAGAAACTGCCTGGTATTACTGATTATGCAGGGCTTTCTTTCAGACATCACGAGTACAGAATGAATTTACTTAGTTATCCAGTTGCTGTTCTAACAGACGTTTTTTCATACGTGGCTTGTACAGCAGTTGATAGGTCACGGCTAAAATAATCACCCATAGCGGACTGATCATCAATGCGCGAAGGGTATCCGCCTCTAAACTCAAAATAACCAACGTGAAGAATAAGAAGATTAAGACCACATAAGACATCCAAACACCGCCCGGCATTTTAAAGGTCGACTTTGCATGTAGCTCAGGACGCAATTTATGGTAGCGGATATAGCACACCATAATAATGCTCCAAATACTGATAAACAGAATCACACACAATGAGCTGGCTAATGTAAAGGCTTCAACGGTGTTTGGTACAAAGTACTGTAGCGCCGCACCTGCCATGATAAAGGCACATGAAAAGAATAAGCCTTTTGCTGGTACAGCACGTTTTGACAGACGTGCTAGGCTCTGTGGTGCTTGCCCTTCTCTTGCCAAACCAAAGAGCATACGTGATGTAGAGAATACGCCACTATTCATTGAAGACATCACTGAAGACAGCACCACTAAATTCATAATGATGGCTGAAGTTGGGATACCCGCATGTAAAAATAGTGAAACGAACGGACTTTGATCCGCAGGAATTTGATTCCACGGCGTCACCGACATCACGACAAATAGCGACAAGACATAGAACAAAATGATACGGGTTGGAATCGCATTCACTGCTTTCGGTAAGTTCTTTTCAGGGTCTTTGGTTTCAGCAGCCATGGTTCCAATCAACTCTACACCCACAAAGGCAAAGAGTGCAATTTGGAAGCCTGCTAAAAAGCCACTGCCGCCTTGAGGGAACATCCCGCCATGCGACCAAACATGACTGAAGCTTGCAACTGAACCACCCGGTGCTTGGAAATAGCTAAACACCATAAAGCCACCAATCACGATCAACCCTAAAATGGCTAAAATTTTGATTAAAGCAAACCAAAATTCAATTTCACCAAAGAGTTTCACAGTCAGTAAATTTAGCCCAAGAACAAACAACACGCAGCCGACACTGATTAAAGCCTGTCCCATAGGCGTAAAGGCCATGTCTGGCGGAAGCCAAAAGCCAAGATAGTTAATAATGGCTGCCAAGTCCGCAATACCGACCAAGACCCAACCGAGCCAATAGGACCAACCGATATAGTAACCCGCACCCGGCCCAATCAAATCATGAGCCATGTCGATAAACGACTTATAGTGCAAATTGGACAATAGAATTTCGCCCAATGCACGCATTAGGAAGAAGAAC
Source organism: Acinetobacter sp. WCHAc060042 (assembly GCF_003231195.1). NCBI lineage: Bacteria > Pseudomonadati > Pseudomonadota > Gammaproteobacteria > Moraxellales > Moraxellaceae > Acinetobacter > Acinetobacter sp. WCHAc060042. The sequence goes on along the minus strand of NZ_QKVN01000054.1, from coordinate 7,381 downwards.
ATGGTCCCGATAATCATATAAATGATCAGAATAGAAGGACCAGCAAGAGAGATAGTTTTGCCCGAACCCATAAATAGGCCCGTACCAATCGCGCCACCAATGGCAATCAATTGCAGGTGGCGGTTGGATAATTTCCGTTGTAATTCATGCGATGATGCATTTGCACCGTCAGCTTGTGGTGTGGTCGTCATAATTTAACATCCTGTTAATGTCCTTTTTTGCGTATAAACCATGTTCATACAGTGCTCGTTTTCCTAACGGGCGGATTTATACGCTGATCAGCCATTCAGCCTGAGCCAAAGAGCTGATACACACGGGGAGAGTTTAAAAAATTAGTTTTGTGCAGCCGTTACTGCAATTTCGATCAACCAGTTTGGATTCACCAAATCAGCTTGAATCGTTGCACGTGAAGGCGCCACACAACCGTTCATCCAATCAATCCAAATCGCATTGACTGTTGAAAAATCAGAGAGATTTTTGATGTAAAGCTGAGCAGATAACAAACGTGATTTATCTGTATTTGCCAAAGCTAAAAGCTCATCAATCGTTGCTAAAATTTCACGGGTCTGACCTGCGACATCATTGTCGGTATTTTTTGGCACTTGCCCTGACAAATACACCACTTGATTAAACACAGTGACTGCACTCATGACTTCGTTGGTGTTGAATTTTTGAATGTCTGAATGTGACATAGGTCTTTCCTTGTATGAAACTGTATAAAAATAAAATTTAATCTTGGATAAAATTGACACGTGCAGTGACAGCACACATCAGCTCATAGCCAATCGTGCCTGAACCTGCTGCGACTTCATCAATGCTAAGCACAGCGCCCTGTTTCGATGTACCCCACAGCACCACTTCGCTGCCAACTTGGGCATTGGGGAGGTGAGATAAATCGACCGCTAACATGTCCATGCTGACCCGTCCGACCAAGCTACTGCGTTGTCCATCGACTAAAATAGGCGTACCTGTTGCGGTAATCCGTTGATAACCATCGGCATAACCACAAGCCACAATCCCCACACGCATGTCGCTTTCAGCAATGAACTTTGAGCCATAACCGACGCTATCGCCTGCTTTTAACTGCTGAATAGCAATCAGCTCACTGCGCAAACTCATGGCTGGTTGCAAGTCCCAGTCTTGAATGGAGTGGCTTGGATAATCTGGAGAACTACCATAGAGCATGATGCCGCTACGGATCACATCCGACTGCAACTGTTCATGGCGGAGAATGGCTGCACTGTTACTGACTGAACGTGCACCCGGTAGATCATGGGTAATGGCATCAAATAACTGGCATTGATGCGCAATGCCATCACGTCCGAAACGCTCACCATCGGCATCCGAAAAATGCATCATATGGGTCAAACGTTGAACTTGAGGCAAGCTGGAAAGCTGCTGCCACACTTGACGGTATTGTTCAGGACGGAAACCTAAACGATTCATGCCGCTGTTCATTTTTAAATAAACATCGAACTGTGCCTCTAAAGGAAAACGCGCTAACCATTCGAGTTGATATTCACTATGAATACTGAAGCTTAGACCCATCTCATGACAGTCAAATAGGTCTTGCTCTGAAAAAATACCTTCGAGTAACAGAACTGGACCTGTCCAGCCCAAAGCACGGATGCGTTTCGCCTCTGCCAAATCGAGCAGCGCAAAACCATCGGCAGATTTGAACGCTTGATAGACGCGTTCAATCCCATGACCATAGGCATTGGCTTTAACCACCGCATAGACTTGGCTATTCGGCATTTTCGTGCGAGCAACATTTAAATTATGCTGCAGTGATTGACTATGAATCACTGCAGTAATTGGACGTGGCATGTTCTTCTTCCTTGAATCAATATGACCTAAAACGGATTAGGCTGCTGAAGGATAACGTTGAATCGATAGGCCTTCAGTACTGATGTCTGGTTGATGGTTCATCACCAAGTCACTAATAAGCTTGCCTGAACCACATGCCATGGTCCAACCTAAGGTGCCATGTCCTGTATTCAAGAATAGATTTTTAAAACGAGACGCACCAATGATTGGCGTAGAGTCTGGTGTCATTGGACGTAAACCCGTCCAGAAGCTTGCTTCAGCTAAGTTTCCACCTGGGAATAAGTCTTGAGTCACCATCTCCAAGGTCGCACGGCGGTCTTGATTTAAACCGTGGTTGAAACCACTCAGTTCAGCCATACCACCCACACGGATACGTTGGTCAAAACGCGTAATGGCAATTTTATAAGTTTCATCAAGAACCGTAGACTGCGGTGCAAATGCAGGATCTACAATTGGAATGGTCAGTGAGTATCCTTTGACAGGGTACACAGGCAAATTCAAATTCAATGGCTTTAAGAAATCACGTGAATAACTACCGAAAGCAAGCACATAACGGTCTGCTGTAAGCACTTGACCATCAACCACTACACCTTTGATTTCATCACCTTCAACCACTAGTTTTTCAACATTTTGGTTAAATTTAAATTCTACGCCCATGTCTTTCGCAAGGTTTGCCAAAGCATTGGTAAATAAGTAACAGTCACCTGTTTCATCATTCGGTAAATGTAAACCACCAACCAGTTTGTCTTTGGCATAGGCTAAAGCTGGCTCGACTTTGGCTAAGTCATCTTTTAATAATAATTCGTAGTCGACACCACATTCTTTTAACACTTGAATGTCGCGTTGTACTGCATCAAGCTGTGCTTCATTACGGAAAACCTGCAAAGTTCCTTTCGCGCGGTTTTCATAGTGAATGCCTGTTTCTTTACGCAGTTCACGTAAGCAGTCACGGCTGTATTCAGCAACACGCGTCATACGTTCTTTGTTAATGGCATAGCTTTGTGGATTGCAGTTTTTCAACATTTGCGCCATCCAGTTCAACTGCCACATGCTACCATCGATGTTAATCGCTAACGGTGCATGGTGTTGGAACATCCACTTTACGGCTTTAAACGGAATACCGGGTGCCGCCCACGGTGTAGAATAACCTGGAGAGATTTGCCCTGCGTTACCAAAGCTAGTTTCTTCAGCAGGACCAGCTTGACGGTCTAAAACCGTAACGCTTGCGCCTTGTTGTGCAAGGTAATACGCACTTGCAACACCGATGACACCACTACCTAAGACAATTACACGCATGACTGATCCCTTACACACTAGTTTATTTCACTAGTATATTTTTAGGTTAATAGTTTTTTTCACTGTTTTTACTATTATAATCTAGGTAAATCGCCATTTTTGTCGCGCTAAAATTCTAAACATAGGAAATTTATAATGCGTAAATTAGATCGGATTGATCAGCAGATTTTAGACATTTTGCAGCGCGATGGACGAATTGCGATTAGTGAATTGGCCTCTCGCGTCAACCTCTCAACCACCCCCTGTTCAGAACGTGTCAAACGCTTAGAACGCGACGGTATTATCATGGGTTACTACGCACGCCTCAACCCACAACTGGTCGATCGAAACTTATTGGTGTTTTTAGAAATTAAGCTATCAGCCAAGTCTGGCGATGTGTTTGATCAAGTGGCACGTGACTTGGTCGAAATCCCTGAAGTTTTAGAATGCCATCTGATTTCAGGTGAATTCGATTATTTAGTCAAAGCCCGTTTAAAAGAAATGAGTGCTTACCGACGCCTATTGGGTGATTTACTGAAAAAACTGCCCTCTTCAGCATCATCGCACAGTTATATTGTGATGGAAGAAGTCAAAGAAAGTTTTTATTTGGACATTCGCTAAATTGCACAATAGCTTAAATCGGCATACAAGTATCTTGAGCTAAATACGCAGGGAGCTTTTGTTGTGGAAATGGCTGTTTCAAACAGAGCTGATGCCCTTTTTGATAATAATCATATCCTTCCCTATTTTTATTCAGCTCTTCTACCGATTCCTGCTTTTGTACCGCATTAAAAACTCGAATTTTATTGTCTAAAATTCGAGAACGAAGTGCATAAGGCCGCCAATCAACAACAGCTACTTGCGCTAAAATATTTCCCACCGAATTTTTCAAAACGTATTTAGAGCGCTTCTCAGGCTGAAAATGCTCATACTGTTGCAAAAAATCCAAATACGATAGTTCAGACAATGCAATATAAGGTTCGATGTCTTTAACTTGCTGATTTAAACTGCGGTTTGGTAGATAAACCAGACGGTATTGCCAATCAGACATACCTTTTGGTACTGCTAGACTTTGAAAGGAGTGTGCATTTTGGCTCACTTCATAACGCATACTTTGCCTTAAACTCAAAGCATGCTGAGTTAAAGGTTCGACATGCACGCTCGCATGCTGAGCCTTTAGATTGAGCATATCCAGACTCTGCCACATAAAGTTCTGCATGATATATTTCTCAATCATAGAGAGTTTCTGTCCCTGCATATTTTGTAAAGCAGAGATGTACTGTAAAAGTGCAGTCTTTGACTCATCTTTAGGTTTTAAACTCAATTGAACCGCATGCAATAAATGAAGATCGCGCAGAGTTTGATAGTCTGGCAGTACACCGTCAGCTGGAAGCAATAAAGAGACATAATCCGTACTGTTTAACCAGTGCAAATAACGCTGTATTGCAAATTGCTCTGTTGCAAACATTGCAACAAACTGAGATTGATGTTGGCGAATAAAGGATTCACTTTGTTCTGGCGTTTGTAGTAAAACCTGATTGAGTTCATCTAATACTTGTTTTTGTTCTGCCAACAACGGGTGTTTTTGCAACTGCTGTATTTGCATAGGCGCTGCTTTATTTGCGGAAGATAATGACTTACCCTGCTGTTGCCACTGCTCATAATAGCGTAAACGACCCAAGCTTTCAGGCTCAACATCTGCTTTCGCATCCATTCCCCAGGCATAGAAAAATGGATGCTGTTTCAGATCGCTTTGAAAGGCATAGTCAGCATCTATCAAGGCTTTGGTTTGAGCAGATAACTCATCATCCTGCTGTAACCAATAAACCAATCCACCACTACCGAATGCCAATATAACCAAACCCAGCAGAACTTTTTTTATCATTATTCGCATAATCAAGTATTTTATTATTTAGCAATCATACTGATTTTACTTAATAAATTGAAGTATCTCTGCAAAATTTTTAATTCGTGCTTTAGGCGCGGCTTCCGTCAACTCTTGATCAGAACCATAACCGTATTCCACCGCAATAGTCTCAATGCCGTTGCGACGTGCACCCAAAATGTCATGCTCTCGGTCGCCAACCATCAGGCATTCTGCTGCTTTTAACTGCTCTTTTTCTAGAATATAAGCAATCAAATCTCCCTTATTGGTGCGCTCACCGTTCAGTTCACTGCCATAAGGGTGCACGAAGTATTGTAGTAAATTGAAATGCTCTAAGATTTGACGGGCATAGACCTCTGGTTTTGCTGTTGCCAAATACAAGTGATAACCCTGCTCGGTCAGTTTTTTTAAGGTCGGTTCAACATCGGCAAATAAATGGTTTTCATATAAACCTTTCACCGCAAAACGCTCACGATAGCCCAGTAGAGCTTGCTCTGCCAAAACATCGTCCACTGCAACATTTAAGATTTTTGCCAAAGACGCTTTGAGTGGTGGCCCAATAATCCAGTCAATGTTTAGATCATCGGCAATGGGATGCCCAACTTTGTTTAAGCCATAACGTGCGCTGGTGGTAATACCAACTTTCGGATCTGTTAATGTTCCATCTAAATCTAGCAAAATATGTTTAATCACAGCTGATCCTTCTTGGGCTTTAAATAAAATACTATCGAGAGTTCTGCTAAAGTTGCCTATACTATCGCAAATTTTCGCAACAAGGATATTTCTGTGCGCCCAACCGTACTGTGCTTTTCTGGTTTAGACCCTTCAGGTGGTGCTGGTTTACAGGCCGATATCGAAGCGATTGGTCAAAGTGGTGCGCATGCAGCCATTGCGTGTACAGCACTCACTGTTCAAAACTCGCAACAAGTGTTTGGTTTTGAAGCAACCTCAAAAGAATTGCTGTTAGCTCAGGCGCACGCTGTTGTCGGTGATTTACCGATTAAAGCCGTAAAGTCTGGCATGTTAGGCACCACAGATAATATTGCAGCACTAGCTGAATTTCTACGTGAACATCCTGAGTACCAGTATGTGCTCGACCCTGTTTTAGTAGCGAACAGTGGAGGTTCACTGGGCGATCAAGCCACTTTGGTCAAAGCTTTTGTTGAACTGATCCCATTAGCAGACATTATTACTCCAAATACAGTTGAATTAAGGGCGTTAACGGGTCTCGATGACTTAGATGCCGCAAGGCAAAAACTGTTTGAAATGGGTGCCAAAGCGGTACTGGTCAAAGGTGGTCATGAAGACACACCAGACTATATTCGCAATACTCTGTTTGTGAATGGCGAGCTCATTTCTGAAACTCGCTGCCCACGTTTAGCAGGCGAATATCACGGTTCAGGTTGTTCGCTGGCGAGTTTTATTGCCGGTCGTTTGGCACAAGGTGACAGTGTTAAAGTCGCAGTACATCATGCCGAAACATGGCTCTTTGGCGTATTAAAACAGGCAGAAACACCTGTTGAAGGCGGTCAGAAAATTCCAAAGCGTTTCTAAGTAGAAAACCCTGTATATGCAGGGTTTTGTTTAACGGTCTTGATGGCGTTGTTTTAAATGTGCCACATGCTCACGATTGGTTTTCCATGACTTTTCTAGCACTTCTTTTTCGATCCGAAGCTGAATCCGTTTTAGTTTCATCGCTGGAATTACCTCTGTATTAAAGGTCTTTATATAGTCGACCCATGCTTTACCTCTAAATACCGTACTGGGCATCGCAGTTTTGAACTCACATTCAGGCATGAACACCACAGCAGAATGGATATAGTTTACATCAACAATATCTTGCAACACACTTTGCAGGACTTTGACGTGTTTATAGTTTTGATGTAGCGGATTTTGAAATTTAAAGCTCTTTTTATAAATTTTCTGCGTCCACATCTTTTGACGTTCACCACCAAAAATCCAGCCCTTATAGTTTTTGGTTTCAATTACAAAAACACCAAAGGGACTTAATACAATATGGTCAATTTGGGTCGTCCCACCCTGCTCATCAGGCAAAGTCACATCGTTGATGAGAAGATAACGCTCATCCAAATATAATTTTACATGCGCTTGAACCGCAAACTCCCCAAACTTTCCTTTCAGATAAGGCTTAAACGCTTTTAAAAGGCCAATCCCAAACAAGATCAGCAGCATCCACCATAGCTCTGAAAATACATTCCCCACAATTTGACTAATCATATTATTCATCGTTGTTTGAGTTAGAGACACCATTCTTCAAAAGAAGATAGATTAAAACATAAGATTATGATTTTTAAATTATTAAACTAAAAAACGAGCGTAAAAACTCTGAAAACAAGCTTAATTCGAAATTTTCTCAAGCTTTAATAATATATC